>CANOFQ010000010.1 GCA_947565325.1 uncultured bacterium | reverse complement strand
CGGATGGTGTCAATGTTTATCATATGGTATGTGGAATCCATCAAAGGGCAGTGACGAGATATGACATCACTATCGGAAAGAAGGCGATCCAAGGGAACATAGGTCACGAAGTCCTTCAGGGACTCGTTCTGGTATACGTCATAGGCAATGATCTTCATTCCGAAGCCTTGGCAGATGCGGCACATGGCTGCTCCGATCTTTCCGGTGCCGATGATGCCGGCTGTCTTCTGGTAGAAATTGAATCCCATCAGGCCGCTCAGGCTGAAGTCGTTTTCCCTGACCTTGTTGTATGCCTTATAGAGGCGGCGGTTGCACGCCAGAGCCAGAGCCATGGCATGCTCTGCCACCGCTTCGGGCGAATAGCCGGGAACACGCATGACCCGCATGCCATATTTCTTTGCGGTTTCCATGTCCACGTTGTTGAAGCCGGCACAGCGCATCAGGATCAGGCCAATCTGTTTGGAGTGAAGGATCTCCAGCGTCTGTGTCCCTGCATCGGAGCTGACAAAGCCGCACACGGCATCGAAGCCCTCCGCCAGAGCTGCAGTCCTGGGGTCCAGATCAGATTTTGTGTATTCTATGGTGAGTCCGGGGAAATCCTTCAGGACGGACTGAAAGGACTCTTTATCATAGCTTTTTGTATCATAGAACAATATTTTCATGATAATACCTCCGTTTAGCGGGTTTGCGATTGACAGCTTCCGGCGGCAGAACAAAAAGACTGCTCCCGCAGGATTGTTATGGATTATTGTTGCTCTTTTTTATAGTATCATGCATTAGAATGAAATGAAAGATTTTTTGGAAAAAATCAGGGTATAAGATTTTTTGGGAAAAAATAGGGCTGAAAAATCAGGCGGAGCACAAAACCGGGCATAAAAGCTTCTGCGGAAAATGACGTGGAAAAGCTGTGGAAAAACATGGAGGAAAATCGAAATATTTTAGATAAAATGATTGATGAATTACGTCAATGGTGTTATAATAGATGACGTAGGGAAGACGTGTTGTTAATCAAAGGACGAAGGGGAATATGACATACTATTTTTATGACAAGGTTTTAGTGAGTAACTTGAGGCTGAGGACTTTGGAAAGCTTTGCGGGGAAGATGACCATAGATTCTGTGGCGCAGCTGTCCGTACAGCCGGTAGAGCAGCAGGACAGTGCCCCGACGGGGGAGGGGATATCCCGTAACGGTGATTTTTACCAGGTGGTGCTTCCTGAAAAGGTTGCCTATCGGATACACAAGGACGGAAATCTGGTCAGGGCATATGCTGAAGATCCGGTGTGGATCGAGAAGACGATTCTGGGTGTGCCGGCTTCCGTGGTGGCTCTGCTGAAGGGAAAGGTTCTGCTTCAGGGATCGCTGGTGCGTGCCGGCCAGTGGTCGTATGCGGCAGTGGGGAGAAAAGAGGAGCCCACTGAAGGCGTCTGTGACGGCATATATACGGGCACCGTCCCCGGCAATGCGGTGATGGTGCGGGAGCATGGAGGCCGGCTGGAGGGGATAGCCCATCTGCGCACGATGCCGCCGGATTCGGAGGTCGCCACTGAGACGCTGGGGCTGCTGGGCATTTTTGCGCTGCACGGAGATGATGAAAAAGAGGCCATCCAGCCTATGGAGACAAGGGAGGAGAAGAAAAGCGTCCTGTTGGAGAATATCGTGGGGTATGAGCTGTTTCCGCAGGAGCTGCGGCAGCTTGCCAATGACAGCGGGATCATAGATAAGATCAGCCAAGAGCTTTACATGGCATATATGCGCTCAAAGTAATAGGCGGTACGGTTTTGCCAGAGGCGGAGAGCGTTTCTGGCAGAGGACACAACGTGAGTGAGCGTATCGATTCGGCTGAATTCGATACGCTCACTCAATTTTCGTTATCCAATGGACTATACCTCTCTTTCTGTTAGATTTTTTCTTCCATTTTCTGCCTTTGTGCTTTCTGCACTAATGACTTATCCATGATGTAGTGACGGGTAAAACTGGTTTTATTGATCCTGCCTTTTGCCTTTTTTATCGTTCCTTTTGCTGTTTCGGAAGTTGCATTCGGCTTTACCTGAATCTACAGTTTTTTCTCCCTTTAGCTTAATGATTTTTGGAAGAATTTCTGCTGCCCGTCTATTCTGTGCTTGCACAAAATTTACTGCATCTCCGTATGTGGATATGCCCTATGGAAGTTTTTTTCTCTCCTTTCTTTGTTGTAAGTTCATTGTAAAGCATATTCGATAATTTGTCAATACTATTTTTCAAAAAATATGATATATTTTTGAAAATGGACAGAAATGCACTGAATTGTCTAAAAACAGCGGACGCCAAACCCGCCGAACCTGTCAAAAGAGATATGACAAAGACTTCGGAGCGCCATGAGGATATTGGTGGGCCGTCTTGCAGAAGGAGGCGGCTGCGTGTCTGCAGACCAGAAGATCCTGTACGCTGAGGCCTTGTTTTGTCTGCTGCGGGAGCAGGTGGGAGACGAGAGGTATGGAGGGGCACGGGGAGGACGAAGGAGCATGAAGAAGGATGGAGAGGCACGGGGAGGGTGAAGGGGCACGGGGAGGACGAAGGAGCATGAAGAAGGATGGAGAGGCACGGGGAGGACGAAGGAGCATGAAGAAGGATGGAGGGGCACGGGGAGGACGAAGGAGCATGAAGAAGGATGGAGAGGCACGGGGAGGGTGAAGGGGCATGGAGAAGGATGGAGAGGCATGGGGATGTACTGACGTGGGCTATGAGGGAAAAGGAGAAGGCCGGTATGTGCGAATGATTGGATCTGTATTGGAACCGATACAATACAGAATACAAGACACAAAAGACAGAATATTCGGACATAATATATGCAAAAATAAAATAGACAAAAAATATTATAAATATTTCAAAAAAGTATTGACAAAACAGAACGGCAGACATATAATGATATCAGAAACAAGAAAACAAGAGAAATAGGAAACGACTTCCATTTATAACAACTGAATAGGGAATGAAAAGTATTACAAAACAAAATCTGTAAGTACACAAAAGGAAGTAACGAATCGCAGAGTAGCGATTAAGTCGTTACAGTACAGCAGGTACAATGAAAAGTGGAAAAGGCAGAGAACAAAATGGAAGGGCGGAAAGCAGAATCGGGAAAGGAGGTATAGTCCGTTGGATCAGGAGTTTTAAGAGGGTGTATTGATTGAAAGCGATCAATACACCCTCATTTATTTCTGCGGGTAATGAGGAAACAGCCATGCCTGCATGACTGTTTGCTGTGTGCGCAGACTGCATTGTGCATAAACAAGACCTGTTCCGGCGGAGCTTGTGCCCCTGAAATTTCGGTTTGAAACGAACTGGGAACCGGTTCGGGGAGTTCTGAAGTAGTCTGGAAAGCTCCCAAAGCCCTAAAAAGCCTGAAAAAAGGGCTTAAAAATAAAAAAACCCAAAGAAAAATACTGTAAATTTAGAAGAATACGTGGTAGAATAAGGGGTATAAGATTTACCTGACAGTCAATGCCTGTGAAATAGGGCGAGAAGGGAAAGGCTCGAAAGGGCAGCAGGCAATGCCGCTTGTGGGGGCTGTCATGGGAGAGGAGGAAGTCATGGAGACAGAAAAGAAGATTAATATGGAAGAAACGCAGATGGAGGGGCAGGCACCGGGGCCCGTGGAATCCATGGAGGATTACAGCAAGGAGCTGGAGGCATCCTTCCGTACTATCAAGGAAGGAGACGTGCTGACGGGAAGCGTGATTCATGTAGGTGAAGAGGAAGTGACGCTGGATCTGGATTATTATGCACCGGGCGTAATCAAAGCGGCAGATCTGAGCCGGGATCCGTCGTTCTCCATCCAGACGGATGTACATGTGGGTGACAAGCTGCAGGGCACCGTGATGAAGAAGGACGATGGGGCCGGCAATATCCTGCTGTCCTGCGTGGAGGCTTCGGAGGTTCTGGGCTGGGATAAGCTGAAGGCGTATCTGGACGAGAAGACGACTGTCACGGTAAAGGTGAGCGAAGTGGTGAACAAGGGCGTGGTAGCCTATCTGGAAGGGATCAGAGGATTCATCCCTGCCTCGCACTTGTCGCTGGAGTACGTGGAGGATCTGAGCAGCTTCGTGGGGCAGAATCTGGATGTCCGGGTCATCACCGTGGAAAAGGGCAGGAAGAAGCTGGTTCTTTCCGCAAGGGACGTGCTGAAGGAGAGGGAGGCAGAGAAGCTGAACCAGAAGATCGCCATGATGGCGCCCGGCACGGTGCTGGAGGGCAAGGTGGAGAGCCTGATGCCCTATGGCGTGTTCGTGGATCTGGGAGGCGGCCTCAGCGGTCTGGTGCACATTTCCCAGATGAGCCAGAAGCGGATCAAGAGTCCTGCCGATGTGGTAGCCGCAGGCGATACGGTGAAGGTAAAGGTCCTCAATACGAATAACAATAAGATCAGCCTGAGCATGAAGGCCGTTGAGGAGGATGCGAAGCCGGAGCCCATGGATGCGAAGCTGACGGCGCAGTACAGCTCGGGGCGGGCCGTGGGTACCTCCCTTGGCGACCTGCTGAAGGGCCTGAAGCTATAAGTGCCGGTTCGGTGCGCCGGGGGGCAGGAGGCGCCCCGGCTCGGAGCTAGGACGGAGGCCGGTACATCAGAGCGGTTCTGAGGATATGGATCCGAAGACTCTGATGTATCGGCATTTTGTTAAAAAAATATAAAATGTATAGATTTTTGGCAAAATGGAAAACTTATATAATTGAAATATTTCGAATATCATGATATCATAAGCGTGTAGCTGCAGACGCTGCACTTTTATGGGGAAAATGATATGAGAATAGAGCGGGTAGATGAGAAGACAGTGAAGTGCTTCCTCTCCAATCAGGAGCTGGAAGAGTATGACATTGACTATAAAGACTTTATTACAAGGAGCGAAAAAGCGAAGGAGGTCATGCAGGAGATCATCGAGCAGGCCGAGGAGGAGGTAGGCTATAAGCCGCCTCAGTTCGCTTTTGACCTTCAGATCATGATGCTGCCTGAGCAGGGAATGCTGCTGACCTTCTCTGAGAGGGATCCTGAGGTTCGGGAGGGGGAGCAGTTCATCGAATGTCTGAAGGAGATGAAAAGGATTCTGCAGAGAACCCGGGAGAAGCTGAACCAGACGGGAGAGAACGGCAGCGGCAGGGAGACTCCGGATTCGAAGCAGGAGGACAAAAGCAGCGAAGAGAACCGTCGGGCGGCCCGGCCCGGTTTTGCGGTCTTTGTGTTTTCCGGCGTGGGCAGGGTGATGGAGTATGCGGCGGTGCTGCCCTCCAACCTGCAGGTTGACAGCTCTCTGTATGAGATGGACGGCTTGTATTATCTGTATCTGCAGAAGGGGCATGCCTCCTATGAGCGCTACAGCAGGGCCTGCATTCAGGCGCTGGAGTTCGGCAACCTATATGCGGCGGAGGAGCGGCAGACGACGTACCTAAGGGAACATGGGCAATGCCTGATTGAAGCGAAAGCGATCAGAAAGCTGCGGGGGTGATCAGCCCCCGCTGTTTTGCGGTGTGCGGAAAAACTTGTTATGTGCCCCAAAACGCATTTTGCAGCAGGTGCGCCGGCACGGAAGAAATGCACTGCCATGGAAGAGGTGTACCGCCATAAAAGAAATGCGCTGTATAAAGGAGACAAACTACAGAAGAAAAATAATTGCGCACATAAGGCGCAGGGAGGTATCGGCATGTATCAGTTTCAGTTCAAGGACGTCACATATGTACGACAGGCTGCCGGCTGGGTGGACGGCGTGTATTATCCCAGAGTCCCGCAGGTCAGCGAGGGAAGGGGCTTCCTGAGAGAACAGGACGGAATATGGAAGCTGCACAGCTGTGTGTGGCAGGAGATCGAGGAGACCGGATACGGTGTCTATTATTATGAAGAGACCACGCTGCTCTCCGCCAGACTGCCGGGCAGCAACTATGTGGTGAAGACGGTGCTGGTGAATCCTGCCTCCAGCCCTTATGTCTGCCATGTGCGCCTCAATGGGGTGGTGAAGCTGCCGGAGGTTACCGTGGAGCCCGGGGAGGAGAAGGAGGCGCTCTTCATCGCCTGCATGACGGACGGGAGCTTTGAACTGGGGATCACCGCAGGCAGGATGGCCGATATTCATGGCGACAGGATAGAGGGGGACGTCTATGTCAAGGATATTTCCATAACGCCGGAGGCGGCGAAGGAGAAAAGGGATAAGCCGCATATCTTCCTGATCTCCGATTCCACGGTGCAGAGCTTCGAGAAGCGCTTTTATCCCCAGGCGGGGTGGGGGCAGGTGTTCTACCAGTTCTTCCGGGGGGCGGAGGAGTATAAGATGTACCGTGCCGAGAGATGTGACTATTCTCTGGCCAAGACCTATGAGCTTCCGGAGCTGGCGGTGGAGAACCGTTCCATCGGGGGCAGGAGCGCCCGTTCCTTCTATGATGAGGGGAAGCTGGACCAGGCTCTTGAGGTCATCTGCCCGGGAGATTTCATGTTCGTGCAGTTCGCCCATAACGACAACACGGCCATCCGCCCCAACCGGTACATAGCGCCGGAGGAGTTTCCGCTTTATCTGCAGAGGTATGTGGATGCCTGCGCCAGACGGGGCGTGCAGTGTGTGCTGGTGACCCCCGTCACCATGAGGATCATGGACGAAAACGGGAAGTTCAAGATTGCGTTCAATAATTACCGGCTGAAGATGATGGAGCTGGCGGAGGCGCAGGATATTCCTCTGCTGGATCTGGCGCAGCGGAGCACGGCCTATCTGAACGAGATCGGCGAGGAGGCCAGCAAGGACATCTATCTGTGGCTGGAGGAAGGGGAATATCCTGACGGCGCCTATGCGGCAGGGGTGTCGGACAAGGCCCATCTGCAGGAATACGGCGCAAAGATCTATGCGAATCTCGTGGCAGGCCTGATTGCGGAGTACAGCAGGGATCATAGGCTGGATGTGCTTAAGGGGCTGGTGGAGCCCAAGCAAGTGGCCGAGATCGAGAAGCCTAAGAAGGTCAGGGACGCCTCCGGCAAGGTGCGGGCCCTGGCGCCGGATGCGGTGACGGGCTTCGTGGTGCAGGAGGTTTCCGTGGAGAACGGGAGAGGGAGCTTCCTGCTGAACTGGAATCAGCTTCCTGGTGCGGCGGCATACCGGGTCTATGCCAAGAAGAAGGAGGAGCTTACCTTTGAGGTGGCAAAGACTGTCACCCGGGAAGAGAAGGAGGCCTTTGCCACGCTTCCCTTCAGTGCGGAGGCCGGGCAGCTGTGGCAGTATTACGTGGTCGGCGTGTTTGAGAACGGGAGCGAGGGCCATGCCAGCCCTATGGCGGAGGTGGATCTGCGATGAAAGAGCGAAATGAATGGGGCGGATTTCTGTATGAGACCCATATGCATACCAGCGAGGGCAGCGCCTGCGCCGACAGCACCGGACAGGAGATGGCCAGAGCCTATGCGGAGAGCGGCTATGCAGGGATCATTGTGACGGACCATTTTTTCTACGGCAACACGGCGGTGGACAGAAGGCTTCCGTGGGAGGAATGGGTGGAGAGATACTGTCTGGGATACGAGCATGCCAGGGCCGAGGGGGAGAAGTGGGGCCTGCAGGTGTTCTTCGGCTGGGAGTCCGGCTATAGGGGGACGGAGTTTCTGGTTTACGGGCTGGACAAGGAATGGCTTTTGGGCCATCCGGAGATACGGGACGCCACTGTGGAGGAGCAGCTTCGTCTGGTACATGCCGGAGGCGGAATGGTGAGCCATGCCCATCCCTTCCGTGAGGCAGCCTATATCAAGGAGATCCGGCTGTTCCCGGAGTATGTGGATGCGGTGGAGGGAGTGAACGGCTGTCATTCAGGATTCACGAAGAAATGCCAGGGGCATCCGGAGTACAATGATATGGCCATAGAGTATGCCGGGAAATATGATCTGCCGCTGACCGCAGGTTCGGATCAGCACTGCACGGAGATGATCTATGGGGGGATGGTGTTTCCCAGAAGGCTTCGGGATATCCATGACTTTGTGCAGGCGGTGAAGGGCCGGGAGGCGGTGAGGCTGCTGGACGGGACGGAGGGGCTGGGGTAGACGGCTGAGCCGGACGGCCATGGGGCGGCCGGTGCCTTGCTCGGTCACTCCATGGCGCTTCGGGAAGCCCTGGCATCGGCAGTCCGCATCATTGGATGCGAACTGCCGAAGGTCTTCCCTCCGCATTCCGTGAGGTTCCTCGCAAGACCCCGGCCGCCCCATGGCCTGACGCCGTAGCCGGTCTGTTGAGAGGGAAGAAAAGGGCAATAAATTTCTACTATGTTTCATGAGGATATATTTTCGGTCTGCAGGTTTAATTGCTGCGGGGCATTGTGGGACAGATGGAAACGGGTGTGGAAGGGGAACGGAGAAAGAGGCAGAAAGGTGCAATTTGAGATGGAGCAGAAGGAGTTTTCGCTATTTCCTTACATATTGAGGTACAAATGGTATTATCTGGCGGGTGTCATCGTGCTTCTGCTGGTGGACATGGCAAATCTGTATATTCCTCAGTTCACCGGCGAGATCATTGACGGGCTGACGGAAGAACGGCTTGATTTCAACGGTGTGATGCCTTTGGTCTGGAAGATATTTGCCGCCGGGGCGGTGATGATGCTGGGACGGTTCGGCTGGAGGTTCTTTATCTTCGGTGCGGCCAGAGGGATCGAGTATCGGCTTCGGAACGATATGTTCGGGCATCTGGAGACATTGTCCGCACGGTATTTCAACAGCCATAAGACGGGAGATCTGATGGCACATTTCACGAATGATCTGCAGGCGCTGCGCATGGCGGTGGGGCCTGCGGTGGTGACGGCCTTTGATGCGGTGGTGATGACTGTCATGGTGCTGGTGAAGATGGTGATCTATGTGGATTTCAAGCTGACGCTGCTGGCTTTCGTGCCGTTGATTCTGGTGGCGGTGGGCTGCTATTTCTACGGAGGGGAGTCCAAGAAGCGGCAGACCAGAAGGCAGGAGGCCTTCTCCGCCCTTTCCGATAAGGTGCAGGAGAGTCTGGCGGGGGTGCGTGTGCTGAAGGCCTTCGTGCAGGAGGAAGAGGATTTCAGGGCTTTTGAGAAGGCCAGCGTAAACAGTATGGAGAAGAATCTTTCCGTGGTGAAGCTGCGGGCGGTGTTCGGCCCCGCATTGGATCTGGTCACGGGATTCAGTCTTCTGCTGACGCTTTTGTTCGGCGGGCGGATGGTGCTGGCAGGGCAGATTTCCGTGGGGCAGTTCGTGGCCTTCAATTCCTATATCGGTATGCTTGTATGGCCCATGATCGCCTGCGGAGACTGTATCAACAGCTTCAGTCAGGCAATGGCGGCATTTCAGAGGATTGCCTGCATTTTCCGGGAGCAGCCCGATATTGTGGACAAGGTGACAGATGTGTCGGATAGGTCGGAGGAGACGGTAAAGGGGGAGATTGATTTGAAGAATCTGACCTTTACTTATCCCGACGGGCAGGACCCGGTGCTGAAGAATGTGAGCCTCCATGTGAGGGAGGGAGAGATGCTGGGGATTCTGGGCAGGACCGGCAGCGGCAAGTCCAGTCTGGCGGATCTGCTTCTGCGGGTGTATGACTGTGAGGAGGGGAGCCTGCTTCTGGACGGGAGGCCCATCACGGAATATCCTCTGGCGGTGCTGCACCGGAATATGGCCTATGTGCCGCAGGACAATTTCCTCTTTTCGGACACGCTGGAGGAGAATATTGCCTTCGGCCTTGAGGAGCGCATCAGCGAGCACCCGGAGCTGCGGGGCAGCATCATGCGGGCCGCCAAGGCTGCCTGCATACATGACAATATCATTGAATTCCCTGAGGAGTATAGGACGCTGGTGGGGGAGAGGGGCGTGACTCTGTCGGGAGGACAGAAGCAGCGCAGCTCCATCGCCAGAGCGCTGCTGATGGATGCGGCGGTATTGATTCTGGACGACTCCCTATCGGCGGTGGACACGGATACGGAGGAGCAGATTCTGGAGAACCTGATGGAGCTGCGCCGGGGCAAGACCACCATCGTGATCGCCCATAGGATATCCACTCTGCAGAAGGCGGACCATGTGGCGGTGCTGACGGAAGGGGAGCTGACGGAGTACGGCACCCATGAGGAGCTGCTGGCGCAGCACGGCTTCTATGCCCATATCTATGAGAAGCAGCAGCTGGAGCAGGAGCTGACAGCCATGTAAGGTTTGACGGAAGGCCTTGCAGAGTGACTTGGCGGAAGGCCTTGCAGAGCGACTTGACGGAAGGCTCTGCAGGATGCCTTGCAAGACGTCTTGCGGCGAGCTGGTCGGTCAGGAAAGCATGAGGACGGGCTTGCCAATTGGATTCCGGGCCATGTGCCGGGAAAGGAAGAAGGCTTCCGGCGTAAGGCTGTGTGAAGGAGACCGGGAAGATATCAGGAGGATGACATATATGAGCGCATTGACGGAGGATAAGATAGAATCGAATTATAAGGGCAATGCACTGCTGCATCTGCTCTCTTATATGAAGCCCTATGTGGGCTGGGTGTCCGTCTGCCTGCTTTTGGTGCTGGCGCTGACGGCCATCGATCTGTACCGCCCTACGCTGATCGGGGATGCCATCGATCTGTTCGAGGAGGAGGGTAATTATGACATTATCGTGGAGACAGCCGTCAAGTACGGTATCGTGCTGGTGCTGAGCTTCGTGTTCAACATCACCCAGACCTGGCTGCTGCAGAAGACGGGGCAGAGCATCATACTCACGGTGCGGAAGGAGCTGTATTCCCATATCCAGTCCCTGAGCAGCCGCTATTTTGACCTGACTCCCGTGGGAAAGCTGGTGACCCGGGTCACCAACGACGTGGAGGCGCTGGACGAAATGTATTCCGGCATTCTGGTGAGGCTGTTCCGGAACATCGTGAAGATCATCGGCCTTGCGGCTGTGATGCTGATGATGGACTGGAAGCTGGCGCTGATCTCCTTCGTCCTGCTGCCCTTCGTGGCTGTGCTGACGGTGGTGTTTCGGAAGATCGCAAGGACTACTTATAGAATTTCAAGAACCCGGCTCACGGACATCAATACCTTTTTGTCTGAAAATATCTCCGGCATGAGGATCATTCAGATCTTTGGCAGGGAGAAGAGGAAATTCGAGGAGTTCAATGATAAGAATTACAAGCTGTACAAGGCTTTTTACAGGGAGATGATGGTGTTCGCCATCTTCCGGCCGATCATCTATATATTGAGCATCATTTCTCTGATGATCGTGCTGGGGGTGGGCAGCAGGGACGTGCTGGGCGGCGTGATCTCTATCGGAACGCTGTATATTTTCGCACAGTATATCCAGTCCTTTTTCGAACCCATTCAGGAGCTGGCGGAGCAGTTTTCCACGCTGCAGTCCTCCATCGCCTCTGCGGAGAAGATATTCACCGTCATGAGTGAGGAGCCTCAGGTGAAGGAGGATGAGAAGCCGGTGGTTCTGCCCGAGATCAGGGGACGCATCGAGTTTTCCCATGTTTGGTTCGCCTATGACGGGGAAAATTATGTGCTGAGAGATGTGTCCTTCGTCATAGAGCCGGGCCAGAGCGTGGCCTTCGTGGGAGCCACCGGTGCGGGCAAGTCTTCCATTTTGAACCTGATCGGACGGTATTATGATATCCAGAGGGGGAACATCTATGTGGACGGGGTGGACATCCGCAGGCTCTCCAAGAAGCAGCTGAGGGGGGCCATCGGCCAGATGCAGCAGGACGTGTTCATCTTTGAAGGGAATGTGGAGAAAAACATTCGCCTGTACAATGAAGAGATTCCCATGGAGGATGTGAGGGCGGCGGCGGAGTACGTGAATGCCTCTCATTTCATCGAAAGGCTGCCGGAGGGTTATCAGGAGCCGGTGTCGGAGCGGGGAGCCACCTTTTCCGCAGGAGAGAGGCAGCTGCTCTCCTTCGCAAGAACCTTGGCCCATAAGCCCAGCATACTGGTGATGGACGAGGCCACCGCCAATATCGACACGGAGACGGAGCTGCTGATTCAGGAGGCTCTGGAGAAGCTCATGCGGGGACGGACCACCATCATGGTGGCCCACCGTCTGTCCACTATCCAGCATGCGGACTGTATCATGGTGATGCACAAGGGCAAGATCCGGGAGCAGGGCACCCATCAGGAGCTGCTGGCCAAGGACGGCATCTATAAGAAGCTGTATGAGCTGCAGATCCATCATGAGGCCAGTGCGTGAGACCAGCGCATGAAGCTCAGTGCATGAAGCCAGTGCGTGAGGCCAGTGTATGAAGCCCGGTGCGTGAGGCCAGTGCATGAAGCCCAGTGAGTGAAGTCAGTGCGTGAGGCCCAGAGGGCTGTTAAGGAGAGATATTATGTTAAAGGAAGTATGGAGCGGGGAGGGGCTGGAGCAGGTTCGCAGGCTCTATGAGGCCTCCTTTCCGGAGGCGGAGAAGAAGCCGTTTTCCTTTATGCTGGAGAAGCGGCAGGAGGGGTTTTTTGATATTCTGGCCATAGAGGATGAGGAGGGCGGGTTCTGTGGTCTCGCCATCATGCTGCTGTCGGGAGATATTGCGCTGGTTGACTATCTCGCCATAGCCACAGAGTGTCAGGGAAGCGGGCTGGGAGGCAGGGCGCTGGAGGAGCTGCGGCAGCGGTATGGGGCGGAAAGGATCGTGGTGGAGATCGAGCGCACCACCGGAGCTGCAGGGGAGCTGGCCCACAATCGGCAGGATCGCCTGCGGAGGAAGGCGTTCTATCTGCGCAACGGCATGACGTCTGCGGAGCTGCTGGTGGAACTGATGGGCGTGGAGATGGAGGTGCTTACCTTCGGCAGGAAGCTGACGTTTCAGGAATATTATGATATGTATGACAGGGTCATTCCGGGCAGTATCGACAGGATGGTAAGGCCGGTGGAATAGGCTGTACGAAGAGAGGATTCGGAAGCGAAGCGGCCGGAGGGGGAAGACGAATACAGCCTGCGGCCAAAGGCGTGCAGGATCAATGGAAACGCAGGATTTGAAGGATAGGAAGCCCTGACAAGATAGGAAGCCCTGACAGGAAAGGCCGGAGAGATAGAAGGACAGGAACATAAATAGTAATAAATAGTAATAGAAAAAATAGGGAACAAGAAAGGATGGAGAAGAGATGAACGTTTACACATGCTTCCCGGAGGGGAAGGCCAAGGCACTGACCATGAGCTATGACGACGGAAAGATTCAGGACGAGAGGCTTGTGGAGATATTTGACAAGTATGGCATCAAGGGAACCTTCAATCTGAATTACGGGCTGATTGAGAGGGATGATTCCCGTATTCGGAAGGAAAGGGTAAAGGAGCTGTACAAGAATCATGAGGTGGCCACCCACTGTCTGGTGCATCCCACCATCGCCCGCTGTCCGCTGGTGGAGGTGGCGAGGGAGATTCTGGAGGACAGAAAGGGGTTGGAGAGTCTTACCGGAGGGCTGGTGAGGGGACATGCTTATCCCAACGGCTCCTACAGCGAGGAGATCAAGCAGCTGTTTGGGCAGTTGGGCATCGCATACGGAAGAGTGGTGGGCTCCAGAGCGGACTATGAGCTGCCCAAGGATCCGCTGGAGTGGCATCCTACCTGTCATCACACGGATCCGGAGCTGATGAAGAAGGCGGAGTATTTCGTGAATTTCCAGAAAAAGCAGTATCTGAAGCTGATGTATGTGTGGGGGCACAGCTATGAGTTCGACGGCGCTGATAACTGGGAAGTGATAGAAGAGTTCTGTAAGTATGTGGGAGGCAGGGAGGATATCTGGTACGCTACCAATATCCAGATCATCGATTACATGGATGCGGCTAAGAACCTGAAGTTCTCCGGGAACAACGAGATGGTCTATAATCCTTCTGCCACCAGTGTGTGGCTGCACTGTGATGACAAGAAATATGTGGAAGTGAAGGGCGGGGCCACTGTGGATCTGAACGCATGACATAGAGCGGGATGTGGGACGGGCCAGCCGTTCGGGTCAGGCAGCCGGATGAGATGAGACGCAGTGATAACGGCCGGGGTATCTTGTCCGGCCGGGGCCGAATTACATAGGCAGCCAGAGGGGCGGCGTCCGGCGGGAAGACAGAAGCATGGGAGCAGCCAGAGTGGCGGCGTCCGTCAGGAAGATGGAATCATGGGGGCACCAGAGGGGCGGCATCCGGCGGAGATGAGTGCTGGCGCTGCGGGAGACGGCGCACAGAACGAGAGAGATAGGATAGGAGGAGGTATATATATGGGGAAATACATCATGGCTCTGGATCAGGGAACCACCAGTTCCCGCTGTATCCTGTTTGACAAGGAGGGCAATGTCCGTTCCATGTCGCAGAAGGAATTCACCCAGATTTATCCCAAGCCGGGCTGGGTGGAGCATAATCCTATGGAGATATGGTCCTCTCAGCTGGCGGTGGCCATGGAGGCCATGGCCATGGTGGGGGCCGGAGCAGATCAGATTGCCGCCATCGGCATCACCAATCAGCGCGAAACTACCGTCCTCTGGGACAGAAATACCGGCGAGCCGGTGTACAATGCCATCGTGTGGCAGTGCCGCCGCACCTCGGACAAGATCGAGGAGCTGAAGAGAGACGACTTTGACGAAAAGATCCGGAGAAAGACGGGGCTGGTTCCGGACGCTTATTTCAGCGCCTCCAAGATCGCATGGATTCTGGAGAACGTGCCCGGTGCCGGAGAGCGGGCGGAGACGGGGGATCTGCTTTTCGGCACGGTGGACAGCTGGCTGATCTGGAACCTGACCAAGGGAGAGGTTCACGCCACGGACTATACCAATGCTTCCCGCACCATGTTGTTTGACATTCATAGGCTCGTCTGGGACGAGGAGATTCTGGAGCGGTTTCGTATCCCGGCCCGGATATTGCCAAAGGTGCGTCCTTCCAGCTGCATTTTCGGACATACGGCGGCCTCTGTTCTGGGCGGGGAGATTCCCATCGCAGGAGCAGCAGGGGACCAGCAGGCGGCATTGTTCGGCCAGTGCTGTTTTGAGAAGGGCGAGGTGAAGAACACCTATGGCACGGGGTGTTTTCTTCTGATGAATACGGGGGCAACGGCAATCCAGTCGAAGTCAGGGCTGCTGACTACCATTGCCGCAGGCACCTCGGAGGCGCCGGAATATGCGCTGGAAGGCAGCGTGTTCGTGGCGGGGGCCGGGGTACAGTGGCTCCGGGACAGCATGAGGATGCTGCGGAACGCTTCCGAGTCCCAACGGTACTGCGAGGCGGTGGAGGATACGGCGGGAATGTATATCGTGCCTGCCTTTACGGGGATGGGCGCTCCCTACTGGAACCAGTATGCCAGAGGCACCGTGGTGGGACTGACCAGAGGCTGCACGAAGGAGCATTTCATCCGGGGCGTGCTGGAGGCCATTGCTTATCAGACGGTGGATGTGCTCAGGGCCATGGAGCAGGACAGCGGCAGCTGCCTGAAGAGCCTGAAGGTGGACGGCGGCGCCAGCGCAAATGATTTCCTGATGCAGTTTCAGGCGGATATCCTGAACACGCAGGTGCACAGGCCCAAATGCATCGAGACCACGGCGCTGGGTGCGGCTTATCTGGCAGGACTGGCCGTGGGCTACTGGAGGGACAAGGGAGAGATCAGAGAGAACTGGCAGATCGGCAGGGTGTTCGATCCTGCCATGGAAGAGGAAAAACGCCGGCGGCTTCTGAAGGGATGGCAGAAGGCAGTGAAGTGCGCTCTGCTGTGGGCGGAGGAATAGAGCAGGAGACAGAAAGGCTTGTTTCACAGAGGATCAGAGGCATAGAGGCAACATCGGCAATCCGGAAACAGCCATACAGTGGCAGCTGACAGAGCAGCTTCGCTGTATGGCTGTTTTTGTGGCGGCTGGCAGAGCGGCGCCGTTGTATGGCTGTTTTTATGGCGGCTGGCAGAGCAGCTTTGGTGATTCGCATATTTGTAACTATAGCGGAGCGTCTGCCCCATGTTATGACTTGGACAGAAGCATTTCGGGAAGGCTCATGAAGGAGCGGACTGGTTCAGAATCTGTTCCACCACTGTCCCGATGGACTGGGCCATGCACATGAAGCCCAGATCGTTGGGGTGGCAGGCGTCCACCGTGCCGCTGTCTCCCCCGAACCGGTACAGCATCCGGGTTCCGTCAACGAAGTAGACGTTCTTGTCCCCGGCGGACAGGGCCTCCTGATAGGTGGTCTTGATGATGTCCCGGCGCAGAAGCTCCTCCGCAGTGGGATTGGGCTGGGGCCTTGAGACCATGACCACGGGGAGCAGGGGATTCTTTTCCCGTATGTGGCGGAACATGGGCTGATGGGTTTTCTGCAGATGCTCCACGGTGGGGGCATTATGATCGTAGTCATAGACGAATATGCTCATGGGAAGCGACGCAATATAATCAGCCATTACGTCCTCTCCTTGGGCGGAGCCCGAAAAGCCCAGATTGACATGGTCGCAGTCCAGAACCCGGCTGATAATGTTTTCATAGCAGTTGCCCGGACGGGAAGCGCAGCCTCCCTGCGTGATGGAGGAGCCGTAGTAGACAATGGGGAGCTTGTGGGTGTAATCCGTTGCAGGCAGCAGGGAGGCCCCCTCACAGAGTCCGATTTCCAGTGACAGGACGTCGCTGTACAAGGGGAAGTGGATGGTGAGCTCCCTTTCCTGGATGCCGAAGAAGGTGATCATGGATTCGTATCCGTCTGTGATATCGAAAGGAGGCATGAAGGTTCCCCGATAGACACTGCTTCCGTGAGGGCCGCCAAGGCTGTCATGACAAGGATCATCCTGACAAAAACTGCCATGACAAAAATTGTCATGACAATGGTCGTTTTGACCAAGGTTATCCTCGTAAAGGTCGAAGCCGGCGCTGCCGGAGAGAGCAAAGTGGGGCATCTTGCCGATGTTCGCCATCTTGGCCCGGATGGCGATCTTCGGGGAATTGGTGCGAAAGCGCAGCCTTCCGCCGGCGGTGTTGCGGAAAAGCCTGGCAACGCCCTCGTTTACGGCATTGGCCGTATCCTCCGGCATGCGCTCAAAGCCCTTTTCCGTGTGGATCAGTCCGTGGATGCGGAAGGGTGCTTCCAGTGAGCTGAAAAAGTGAAGTTTATCTTCGATGACAGTTTTCACCTTAAAGTTTTTATCGATCTGATCAATAGAGCTCATGTTTTTGTCCTCCTGATTCATATTCTTTTGTCTGTAGTTTCCTGATCCGGGCGAGCCTGGATCAAGACTATGTTTTAGCCAGAAAATGCAGGGCTTGTTGTCAGGTGTCTGTCATAAGCGGTGACACCTATGATAAGAGTGTAGCAGATCGGCCTGGCAAAGGCAACCACGAAATATAGGTGCAGCGCTTTTTCGGCCTTTCAGAGATTTTCCGAGGCGGCTCTTGCGTGACGGCGGGTATGGCAGAGATTTTGTTCTTGACAGCAGCAGGGCCGTTTTATATAATGAAAAAAGAGAAGGGCAAGAGCCCTTTGCGTGAAATCTTCTGTCCCGCTGTTCAGTCGGGGCGGCATATCGGGTATAGGAAACGTATTCGATTCCGGCGGTATCGGCCATATTTCACGAATATATACTGCTTAACGATTTCACTTGCCGTGAAACCAGACTGCATAACGCTGACTGGTTCAATCGCATGATTACATTAGGCAGCATTCAGCGTTATGCAGTATAATAAAAATGGCTGAGGGCGGCATGGGACGGTGGGGGCCGTGTCATGGGCTTGTTTTATCGGCCGGAAGGGGCGTATGGGGAGAAAAAATATTGTAGACAGACCGTATTTTTCCGATTGCAGGCGGTTTGCGGAGGTGATCAACGTGATGCTCTATGGAGGCAAGAGGGTTGTGCTGCCCGAGAACCTGAGATTGCGGCAGAGGAGATATCCTTCTATGTCGGGAGACTCCGGAGAGATGGAGAGGGATATCCTGATGGAGGATGTGGGAGGGAGGGTCTGCTATGGAATCGAACTGGAGACAGAGTCTGACTACAGTATGCCAGAGCGCATCATGGTTTATGATGCCTGCGATTATGAATATCAGATAAAGAAGCTGGCGCAGGGTCACAGAGACAGAAAAGAATATTGCAGTTACCGTGAAAAAAAGAGCAGGATAAAGGAAAGTGACGAGATCCTGCCGATGGTCACAGTAGTCTTGTATTTGGGCGAAGGCCATTGGAAGGGAAGGCGGAGGCTTTCACAGATGTGCCGGGGTGGGGAGGAGCTGGGGAGGCTGGCGGGAGAAGGCTTTTATGATTACGGTTTCTGTCTGGCAGAAGCGGATTACTTGAACCCGGAGGAATATAGGACGGATCTGAAGGAATTTTTTCAGGCGATGCAGTGCCGTGGAGACAGAGAAAAACTGAGACGACTGTTCCGCACAGACGGCTTTCAGAGGCTTGGCGCGGAGACCGAGCATGTGATAGCAAGACATCTGCACATAAAGAGACTGTTATATAAAGTGGAGAAGGAGGAGCTGCCCATGTGTAAAGCGTTTGATGAACTGATGAGAGAAGAGAGACAGGCCGGAAGGAAGGAGGGGAAAAGAGAAGGAAAGAGAGAGGGCATAAAAGAAGAAAGATTATTGGTCATCGGACGGATGATAATGAAAGGGTTTGACGAAGCACAGATCAGGGAGCTGACAAACTGCACAAGAAAGGAGCTTGCGGCTGCGGCGGGGAATAGGCTGGAAGGCAGGGGATGATTGCGGTAATGGTTTCAGCGGCCTTTTCGGGAGAGTGATTTTGGAAGAGCGCCTCTTGTAATAGACGGAAAAAGTGATATAATGCTTAGGTAAGCGCTGTGCCCAAATGAAAACAGCTGCCTGCCGGAGAAAGACTTAAAAACGGCTTTGGATGCATTTGTCAGATGAGGGTTTATGTCCGGAAGGCCCGGAGGACATGAGGCGTGGCATGTGCAGAGGGCACAGAGACTATGAGGCGTGGCATGTGCAGAGGGCACAGAGACTATGGAGCAGGAGCATATGCAGAAGGCACATGAGATCAGAGCAGAGAGCGTACATGGAAAATGTATGGCCTTTAGATTCAGAAAGGAAGAGTAGAATGCTGGTTCAGAAATACAAGGATATGCTGTCGGGGAAATCTGTCATCAGGGAGCTGTCTGAGTTCGCCACGGCCAGAGGTCGGGAGATAGGCTATGAGAATGTGTTTGACTATAGCCTTGGCAATCCTTCCGTTCCCGTACCGCAGGAATTTACGGACGCAATGATTCATATGCTGATGGAGAGGGGAACGGCTGAGCTTCACGGGTACAGTCCCAGCCTGGGCATCACGGGTGTCAGAGAGGCCGTGGCGGCATCGCTAGAGAGGCGGTTCGGCCTGCCCTACAGAAGGGAGCATATCTTCATGGCCTCCGGGGCGGCAGGAGCGCTGGCCCATGCCTTCCGTCTGGTGACGGAGCCCGGAGACGAGATTTTGACCTTCGCCCCCTTTTTCCCGGAGTATAATCCATATGTGAATCTGACGGGAGCGGTACTCAAGGTGGTGCCGCCGGATACAGACGGTTTTCAGATTCATTTCGGAAAAGTCGAGGAGATGCTTACCGAGAAGGTGAAGGCGGTTCTTGTGAATACGCCGAATAATCCCTCCGGCGTAGTGTATTCCCGCAGGACACTGGAGAGGCTGGCCGGTCTGCTGCGGCAGAAATCCTTGGAATACGGCCACACCATTTACCTGATTTCCGATGAACCCTATCGTGAGATTGTGTTTAAGGGGGTGGATGCCCCTTGCGTCTCCGCTTTTTATGATGACACTATCATGTGCTATTCGTTCTCCAAATCTCTGTCCATTCCGGGGGAACGCATCGGATATGTGGCGGTGAATCCCCGGTGCAGGGAGGCGGAGGACATGGTGAACATGTGCGGACAGATCTCAAGGGGCATCGGGCACAACTGTCCGCCCTCCATCATCCAGCTGGCAGTGGCCCGGACGCTGGAGCTGACGGCGGATCTGACTGTTTATGAGACCAATATGGAGCTGCTATACAGGGAGCTGACGGCCCTTGGCGTTACTTGTGTGAAGCCCGGAGGAACCTTTTACATTTTCCCCAAGGCGCTGGAGGAGGACGCCAAGACGTTCTGCAGGAAAGCGCTGAAGCATGATCTGGTGCTGGTGCCGGGAGATACTTTCGGGGCGCCGGGGTATTTCCGCATGGCCTACTGCATAGAGACGGAGAAGGTGGAGCGCTCTCTGGAGGCGCTGAGAAGGTTCGTGCGGGAGGAGTACAAGGAAGCGGCGGGATAAAGGGCAGGCAGCCTTGCGGGAGACAATAGGGCATCTGGCGGCAGAAGAGAGAAAGGTGGGATGGAAGTGTACCAGGCGGGTCTTGTTCTGGAGGGAGGAGGCATGAAGGGGATCTATACCTCCGGAGTGCTGGATTTCTTTCTGGATCTTGGGATTGAATTTTCCAGTGTTTACGGCGTGTCCGCAGGGGCCGTGAACATGTGCAGCTATCTATCGAAGCAGCGGGGCAGAGGCCGGGACGTGACGCTGGATTATCTTGACGATAAAAGGTACTGCAGCATGGACAGCCTGCTGAGGACGGGGGATCTGTTCAATGTGGAGATGTGCTACCATCTGATCCCCGAGAGCCTGAATCCATATGACTACGACGCATTTGATAAATATAAGGGAAAGGCGTTCAGCGTGGCCACGGACATCGTGTCCGGCAGGCCGGAATACTTTTGGATCAGGGACATGAAGAGGGACATCGACAAGATCAGGGCATCGGCTTCCCTGCCCCTTGTCTCCAGAAACGTGGAGATCGACGGCGGTCTTTATCTGGACGGAGGCATCAGTGATTCTGTGCCGCTGCAGAAGTCCGTGGTGGACGGCAACCGGAAAAACGTGGTGGTGCTGACCAAGGCAGTGGGTTATGTGCGCAGGCCTGCTTCCCATGGGGCACTGCTGAAGCTCCGGTACCGAAAATATCCTAAGGTGGCGGAGCTCATGGGCCAGCGCCATATTTATTATGCCCGGCAGATGGAGTATGTGGAGAGGCTGCGGAGGAACGGGCAGGCCTTTGTCATCCGCCCGCAGGAGGACATAGGCGTAAAAAGGGTGGAAAAGGACGTGAAAAAGCTGAGGGAGCTGTACCGGCAGGGCTATGAGGACGCCAAGAGGTGCCGGAAGGAGCTGATGGCGTTTCTTGAGGGTGTGCCGAACCGGTAGAAGAAAGGGCATGGACAGGAGGAGACAAGAATGCTGGAGATCATTAAGGCGGTTATTTATGGTATTGTGGAGGGGATCACGGAATGGCTGCCCATCAGCAGCACGGGTCACCTGATTCTGGTGGAGCAGCTGATTCCCTTTCAGGGTACCAGTGAGGACTTTTTCGGGATGTTCGACGTGGTGATCCAGCTGGGGGCGATTCTGGCGGTGGTGGTTCTGTTCTGGAACCAGATATGGCCCTTCGCCCTGACGAAAAAGGAGAGGGAGAAGGAGGGCGGCACAGGCGTCATGGCCTGGTTCAAGAAGGATATCTGGATTCTGTGGTTCAAGATTCTGGTCTCCTGCGTTCCGGCGGCGGTCATCGGCGTGCTGTTCGACGATGTGTTTGACGAGCTGTTCTATAATCCTCCCTGCGTGGCCATAGCGCTGGCGGTGTTCGGCGTGGCCTTCATCCTCATCGAGAGCTGGAACAAGGGCAGGAGCTGCAAGGTGACGGCGCTGTCGGAGATCACGTACCAGACAGCCCTGCTCATAGGCGTGTTCCAGCTGATCGCAGCCGTGTTCCCCGGAACCTCCCGCTCCGGCGCAACCATCGTGGGGGCGCTCCTCATAGGCGTGTCCCGGACCGTGGCGGCGGAATATACCTTTTTCCTTGCCATCCCGGTGATGTTCGGGGCCAGCCTCCTGAAGGTGGTGAAGTTCGGCTTTGCATTTACCGAACTGGAGCTGCTCCTGCTGGTCATCGGCACGGTGGTGTCCTTCGTGATCTCCCTGTTCGTCCTGCGGTTTTTGATGGGCTACATCAAGAAGCATGATTTCAAGGTGTTCGGATGGTACCGTATCGTGCTGGGGATCGTGGTGCTGCTGTACTTCGGGGTGTTTGCCAAGGGGTGAGGAACCGAAGGAATGCGTGAGCCTGCAGAAGACGGGCCGGATCGGCGGCTGCAGGCACCACCGAGGTTTGGGGACATGTCACCAACAAGCATTCAGAGAAATTCCGGGTACGGGATTTCTGCTAAATACGCAATCTTACGGAAGATTGCATTGCTTGTGAATTTTGTCCCGAATTCGGGATAATACCGGTTATACCGAAAGTCAGATTATCCCGAACACCTCATAGAACGATAATAACGGCATTTCTTAGAGAAATAGGCGGATTACAAGGCAACAGGGAAACAATTTCCTTACGAAATGTCTCCCTAATGACGAGCTTTGTATTGAGATTTTTTGATAAAAATTTTTTCTTATCCAATTGACAACGAAAAAAATTCGTGCTATTATATCTAACAGAGTTAGTAATTTAGAAAGGATTTTGGCGCATGGACTACACGAAATTAGCGATACAGCTTATTGATATGCGCGCCTCTGCTCCGCAAATTAAGATGGAGCGAACCATGTCCCAAATTGCAAGAGGTGAAGTTTTAGCGTTAAATTATTTGGCGGCAAACGGAAACCGGGCATATCCCAAAGATATGAGCAAAGCGCTTATGCTTACCACAGCGAGAGTCGCAGCCATGCTAAAATCTTTAGAGGGACAGGATATGATCACACGAACTCCTGACTCCGCAGACAACCGACAGGTCATTGTTTGTCTGACAGAAAAGGGCATAGCCTTAGTCGAAGAGCGCCGAACCGGAATGATTCATTCGGTGGCAAAAATGTTGGAGGCTTTAGGTGAAGAGGATGCAAAAGCCTATGTCCGCATACAGGCCAAGCTGGTCGAACTGGGCGACATTTGGAGGTGATAGTCTTTGTAAAAATGCAGGTCCGAACAACAAAATAGCTGAGGCGCTATAGATTACTATAGAGATAAGTCCTATGCGAGCGATTCGCACAGGACTTTATTTTTTTAGGAGGTAATAACATGAACCCAATCATACAAGTGGAGCATTTCTCAAAAAAATACGGGGATTTCACAGCGGTGGATGACATTTCCTTCACCGTAGACGAGGGCAGTATTTTTGCTTTTCTCGGTCCCAATGGTGCAGGCAAAAGCACGACCATCAACACCTTGTGTACGATCCTTGACAAAACAGAAGGCACTTTGACAATCAATAGTCATGATGTTGAGAAGGAGCGTAGCTTGGTACGCAAAGACATTGGAATCGTCTTTCAGGATTCCACGCTCGACGCTCAAATGACCGTGGAAGAAAACCTGAAATACCATTGCAGCTTCTACAAGGTGCCGAAGAACGAGGTGCGGGAGCGTATCGACTTTGCCCTTGAGCTGGTGGAGCTTACGGAGTGGAAACGAGCGGCAGTGGGCAGTCTGTCCGGCGGTATGAAACGGCGGGCGGAGATTGCCAGAGGTTTGGTACACGACCCCAAGGTTTTATTTTTGGACGAACCTACCACCGGTCTTGATCCACAAACCAGAGCAAATGTGTGGGAATATATCCAGCGGCTTCAAAAGCAGAAAAATATGACGATCTTTC
>CANOFQ010000009.1 GCA_947565325.1 uncultured bacterium | reverse complement strand
GGGCTTCAAACTAAAATGAATATCCGTCATAGGATTTTCGTAAAAGCAAAATGCAGCAATCTTACCGTTGTCCTCCCAAATGCGGTTTTTATATGAATAAGTAATATCCATCCAATACCCAAAAGATGAAAAAGCATATTCAAAAAATGGGGCAGGCACCGCTTAGAACTTTTTGCCGTTGCAAAATTTCAAAAAGGGCTTCCCGATTTCTCGGAAAGCCCCATAAAATCCAACTTTTTACTTATGAATCCACAAGAATTCTATTTACTCGATGATAGTAGCAACCCTTCCGGACCCAACAGTCCTGCCACCCTCACGGATAGCGAACGTAAGACCCTGCTCCATAGCGATGGGATGAATCAGCTCGATGGTCATCTCAACGTTGTCGCCAGGCATGCACATCTCGGTACCCTCAGGCAGATTGCAGACGCCGGTAACGTCGGTTGTTCTGAAGTAGAACTGAGGACGATAGTTGTTGAAGAAAGGCGTATGACGGCCGCCCTCGTCCTTGGTCAGAACGTACACCTGAGCGGTGAACTTTCTGTGGCAAGTAACGGTGCCGGGCTTGGACAGAACCTGTCCTCTCTCGATCTCGGTTCTCTGAACGCCGCGCAGCAGAGCGCCGATGTTGTCTCCGGCCTGAGCCTGATCCAGCATCTTGCGGAACATCTCGATACCGGTAACCACGGTCTTCTTGGTCTCCTCCTTGATACCGACGATCTCGACTTCCTCGTTCAGCTTCAGGGTTCCGCGCTCCACACGGCCGGTAGCAACGGTGCCGCGTCCGGTGATGGTGAACACGTCCTCCACAGGCATCAGGAAAGGCTTGTCGGTGTCGCGCTGAGGATCAGGAATATACTCGTCAACCGTATGCATCAGCTCCAGAACCTTGTCGCCCCACTCGCTGTTGGGATCCTCCAGAGCCTTCAGGGCAGAACCCTGAATGATCGGGCAGTCGGTGAACTCGTACTCCTCCAGCTGCTCGGTGATCTCCATCTCAACCAGCTCCAGCAGCTCGGGATCGTCAACCATGTCGCACTTGTTCATGAACACTACGATATAAGGAACGCCAACCTGACGGGACAGAAGGATGTGCTCCTTGGTCTGTGCCATAACGCCGTCGGTAGCGGCAACCACCAGAATTGCGCCGTCCATCTGAGCAGCGCCGGTGATCATGTTCTTTACATAGTCAGCATGGCCCGGGCAGTCCACATGAGCGTAATGCCTCTTCTCGGTCTCATACTCTACATGTGCGGTAGAAATGGTGATACCACGCTCTCTCTCTTCGGGAGCCTTGTCGATCATGTCGAATGCAACAGCCTCGCCGGTGCCAAGCCTAACGTTCAGGGTCTTGGTGATGGCAGCGGTCAGAGTGGTCTTGCCATGGTCAACGTGGCCGATGGTACCAATGTTACAATGGGGCTTAGTTCTCTCAAATTTAGCTTTAGCCATTATTAAAGTCCTCCTTTAATGATAAACAATGTGTTTCTTTTCTTCTGCCGGAGCTCATTTCCTGCCCCGGCCTTCCCATCCCGGCCGTCTCCGTCTCCCCGCCGAGATGCTTGTAACCGATTCTGCCTCCCGCAGCAGCGCCCTCACAGCGGCCCTGCAGCCGGAAGCTGACCTTGCCTCTTATTATAGTAAATAACCAGAGGATTTTCAAGTCATTTTTAAAGAATACCGGCATAATTTAGTAATTTAAGGCTTTTTTCAGCCCTTCTTCGCCGCCAGCACCTTCTCCTGCACGTTTTTCGGTACAGGTTCATACTTTTCAAAGAACATGGAGTAGTTTCCGCGGCCCTGCGTCCTGGAACGCAGGTCGGTGGCGTAGCCGAACATCTCCGCAAGGGGAACGAAGGCCTTTACCATCTTGCCGCCGCCGATATCGTCCATGCCCTCTACCCGTCCACGGCGGGAATTCAGGTCGCCGATGACATCGCCCATATATTCCTCTGGCATGGTGACCTCCACCTTCATGATGGGCTCCAGCAGCACGGGGCTTGCCTTCTGCATGGCCTCCTTGAACGCCATGGAACCTGCGATGTGGAACGCCATCTCGGAGGAGTCCACCTCGTGATAGGTGCCGTCGTACACGTTTGCATGCACGCCCAGCACGGGGAATCCGCCCAGAATACCTGCCTCCATAGCCTCTCTGATACCTTCGCCTACCGCAGGAATATATTCCTTCGGAATGGCACCACCCACTACGGTGGTCTCATACAGCAGAACAGGAGGCTCGTTGATCAGGATATTGGCCTTAGGATCAAACTCGAACTTCTCGCAGTTTGCCTCCATGGGCTCGAACTTGACCTTACAGTGTCCGTACTGGCCGCGGCCGCCGGACTGCTTGGCGTACTTGGAGTCCACTTCCACTGCCTTGGTGAATGCTTCCTTGTAGGCAACCTGAGGTGCGCCCACGTTGGCCTCCACCTTGAACTCACGCAGCAGACGGTCCACGATGATCTCCAGATGGAGCTCGCCCATACCTGCGATAATGGTCTGGCCCGTCTCCTGATTGGTGTGGGCCCGGAAGGTAGGATCCTCCTCCGCCAGTTTCGCAAGCGCCTCGCCCATCTTGCCCTGGCCGGCCTTGGTCTTGGGCTCGATAGCCAGCTCGATAACGGGCTCGGGGAATTCCATGGACTCCAGAATCACGGGATGCTGCTCGTCACAGATGGTGTCGCCGGTGGTGGTAATCTTGAAGCCTACCGCAGCAGCGATGTCGCCGGAATACACCTTGTCCAGCTCCGCCCGCTTGTTGGCATGCATCTGCAGGATACGGCCCACCCGCTCCTTCTTGTCCTTTGTGGCATTCAGCACATAAGAACCCGAATTCATGGTTCCGGAATACACCCGGAAGAACGCCAGCTTACCCACGAAGGGATCGGTCATGATCTTGAACGCCAGCGCAGAGAAAGGCTCGTCATCCGACGCATGCCTCTCGATCTCATTGCCGTCCATGTCCACTCCCTTGATGGCAGGGATATCGGTAGGCGCAGGCATATACTCCAGAATGGCATCCAGCAGCTTCTGGACACCCTTGTTGCGGTATGCAGAGCCGCAGCATACGGGCACGGCCGTGCATTCGCAGGTAGCCTTGCGCAGAACCTTTTTCAATTCTTCAGCGGAAGGCTCCTCGCCCTCCAGATACATCATGGTCAGATCATCGTCCAGCTCGCATATCTTCTCTATCATCTCGGAACGATAAAGCTCCGCATCATCCTGCATGTCGCCCAGATCGTCGGTCACAGTAATGTCGTCGCCCTTATCGTCGTTGTAGATATAAGCCTTCATCTCGAACAAGTCAATGATTCCCTTGAACTCGTCCTCCTTGCCGATGGGCAGCTGCAGCATGATGGCATTCTTGCCGAGCCTCGTCCTGATCTGCTCCACCGCACCGTAGAAGTTCGCCCCCAGAATGTCCATCTTGTTGATGAACGCCATACGGGGCACGTTATAGGTGTCCGCCTGACGCCAGACGTTTTCGGACTGAGGCTCCACACCGCCCTTTGCGCAGAAGACGCCTACTGCGCCATCCAGCACGCGAAGGGAACGCTCCACCTCCACGGTGAAATCCACGTGGCCGGGAGTATCGATGATGTTGATACGATGCTCCGGCGCATCGGGCATGGGCTTGGTCTCTTTTTCCAGTGTCCAATGGCAGGTCGTAGCAGCTGACGTAATGGTGATTCCTCTTTCCTGCTCCTGCTCCATCCAGTCCATGGTAGCAGTGCCTTCATGAGTGTCACCGATCTTGTAGTTCACACCAGTGTAATACAGAATGCGCTCAGTCAACGTGGTCTTGCCAGCATCGATATGGGCCATGATTCCGATATTTCTGGTTCTCTCTAACGGATATTCTCTTCCAGCCAAGATTTTTTCCTCCTATACTTATTTTCAGAACAGAAGAGCAGCACAGAAGCCTCTGTGCCAGAGCATTGTTTCCGCACCTCTTAGAATCTGTAGTGTGCGAACGCCTTGTTGGCCTCTGCCATCTTGTGCATGTCTTCTTTTCTCTTGACTGCAGAACCCGTATTATTGGATGCGTCAAGAATCTCATTTGCCAGTCTGTCCACCATGGTCTTCTCGCTTCTCTTGCGGGAGAAGGTGGTCAGCCAGCGCAGAGCCAGAGCCTGACGTCTCTCGGCCCTTACCTCGATGGGCACCTGATAGGTGGCGCCGCCGACACGTCTTGCCTTTACCTCCAGAACGGGCATGATGTTGTTCATGGCCGCCTCGAATACCTCCAGGGCGGGCTTGCCGGACTTCGCCTCCACTTTTTCGAATGCACCGTATACAATCTTCTGCGCAACGCTCTTCTTGCCGTCATACATGATGTTGTTGACAAGCTTCGTCACGATCTTGCTGTTGTATAAAGGATCCGCTAATACATCTCTTTTTTGAACATGTCCCTTACGTGGCACGGTTCTTCCCTCCTTATCATTTTGCAGCTTGCGCCGCTGTCAATAATTCATCGGTACTCACAAGTGTTTCCCCAAGTGTTCGCGCTGTTTATCTGTATGACAGAATTCCAACACTTTCTTAGTTTCGTTTTGTGGTACTCCTACCCCTTATTTCTTTCCAGCCTTGGGCCTCTTGGCACCATACTTGGAACGGGCCTGCTTGCGGTTCGCAACGCCTGCGGTATCCAGCGTACCACGGATGATGTGATATCTGGTACCGGGCAGGTCCTTCACCCTGCCACCGCGGATCAGGACCACGCTGTGCTCCTGCAGGTTGTGTCCCTCGCCGGGGATATAGCTGGTCACCTCGATTCCGTTGGAAAGACGCACTCTGGCGATCTTTCTGAGAGCGGAGTTAGGCTTCTTAGGAGTAGCTGTCTTGACAGCAGTGCACACGCCGCGCTTCTGGGGGGCCGACGCATCGGTGGCCTTCTTGTGAAGAGAATTGTACCCCTTCTGCAGAGCAGGTGCCGTGGACTTCTTTGCGGAAGTCTGACGTCCCTTTCTTACTAACTGGTTAAATGTTGGCATTCTGTTTCACCTCTTTCTGAAATTTGATTGATCTGTCATTGCCTGCGCTTTTCGGAAATGTCTTCTCTGCCGCAGATCCGCTTCCGATACTGCGCTGCAGATACTGCAGATATGCACTAAAAAAACACATCCTCACGCACGCCTTTTCATTATAGTTGCTTGAGGATGTGTTGTCAACCATTATTTTACTGAAAATGCTGCGGAAACTACTGCCGGAAATGCTGAAAATGCTGCGGTTGGCACCCTTGTGCCGGACTGCCGCCACAGTAAGATACCGGGGAACATCGCTCAGGCGCCCTTGCTCTTCTCCTGATAGTACCGGGCCTGAGACGTCCAGAGTTCGTAGTACTTCCCCTCCGTATCCGCCAGCAGGGACTGGTGGCTCCCCCGCTGCACCATGCGCCCCTCGTGGAACACCGCTATGTCCCCGCAGAACCTGCAGGAGGACATCCGATGGGAAATGTACACCGTGGTACGGTCCGCCACCAGCTCGTTGAACCTCTTGTAGATCTCATATTCCGCCAGCGGATCCAGCGCCGCCGTGGGCTCGTCCAGCAGCACGAAGGGGGCACCCTTGCAGACGGCTCTGGCCAGAGCGATCTTCTGGGCCTCCCCGCCGGAGATCTCCACCCCGTCCTTATCGAAATTCCGGTACAGCACAGTGGACAGCCCGGTTTCATGGACCGTCAGGAACTCCTCCATGCCGGCCCTGCGCAGGGCCTCCATCACCGCTTCCCCCTCATAGTCCTCCGCCACCGCCACGTTCTCCCCGAGGGTAAAGGAAAACAGCTTGAAATCCTGAAACAACACGGAGAAAAGGCTCATGTACTCCCGATAGTCATAGCGGCGGATATCGATGCCGTTCATGTAGACGGTTCCCTCCGTCGGATCGTAGAGGCGGCACAGCAGCTTTATGAAGGTGGTCTTTCCGCTGCCGTTCATCCCCACCACCGCCAGCTTCTCCCCGATCCGGAACTCCATGTCGATGTCCTTCAGGGCATATTTCTCGCTGCCCGGATAGCGGAAGGACACATGCTCGAACCTGATCCTATAATCCCCGTCCACCCGCTTCTCCACCGGCAGGCAGCCCTTCTTCATCTGGCTGGGCGTGTCCAGAAACTCGAAATACCGCTCCAGATACTCCCCGTTGAACCACAACGTCGTCAGACAGCTCCAGCAGTGGCGCATATGCTGGATAAAATATTCGATGCTCCGGGTGTACTGGGTCATGCCTCCCAGAGTGATCCTCCCCGTCAGCGCCGCGAACCCGGTGACGCAGTAGATCAGCACTACCGTGGCCTCCTTCGTGAACCCTGACGTTATCTCAACGGGAATTCCCTTATGGGTCCGCCTGTCCATGGCCCTGTCGTTGAAGTGATGGGCTGCCAGCAGTCTGTCGATCATCAGCCTCCCGATCTGGTAGATGCGGATCTCCTTCCCCCGCTCGTACTGGTTGAAATAATCCAGATACCCGTCCCGCTCCACACAGTTCTCACTGATGGAGCGACTGCATTCCAGCGAGAGGCGGCTCAGCGCCGCTGCGCACCTGGTGCTGACCCTGATGCCGCCGGCAGCCAGCAGCACGAACAAAATCATCATCAGTCCATAATCAGACATTTTTACCAGCAGCTCCCACACCATGGCCACTGACAGGCCCATGCCCACCAGAGAGCGGATGAGGCCGGGCAGGCCCCTGCGCAGCGTCTCCAGATTCTTTCTCTCATTGAAGGTCTCCCGGACCACCTGCTTATAAAGCACATGGATCCGTTCTTCCTCAAGCAAACCATAGTCAAACTCCATGACCTTTCTGGTAAAGATCCCTCTCTCCTTCTGGGAGAACTCGAACCGCTTCTGCCCTTCCAGTGCGGAGACAAATTCCCACAAGAAATGCAGCGCAAGGTTTCCCAAAAGCAGCAGAACCACATATAAGATCAGAAGCCTCGGAGAGCGGCCGCCGGTGATCTCGTCCAAAAGTCTGGCGCCGAACCAGATCCCCCAGTAGGGCCCGCAGGCAAGCAGCACGTCCTTGAGGATCAGAACCGCCGTATAGCCGCCGGACTCCCTGCACATCAGCCCGAATGCTCTTCTGTAGATGCGGAGCACCTTTCCCAGCTGGAGCTTTCCTGCCTTCTTTGCGCCTTCCGACTCCTTGTTGCCTTCCGATTTTTTATTACCTTCCGACTTCCTGTTGCCTTCCGCCTTTTTATTGTCCTCCGACTCCTTGTTGCCTTCCGCCTTTTTGTTGCCTTCCGATTTTTTATTACCCTCCGGCTTCCTGTTGTCTTCCGCCTTTTTGCTGCCTTCCGCCTTTTTATTCGCTGACATAGCTGCTCACCTCCCCTGCGGGATCCATCTGTGATGTAAAATCCTCCGCTCTGTCGTTCTGATAATAATGGCTCTGGATCTGAAACAGCTGGTAATAGACCCCCTTCTTCTCCATCAGCTCCTCATGGCTGCCCTGCTCCACGATCCTGCCGCCCTCCAGCATCAGGATCCTATCGCAGAAGCGGGTGCTGGACAGCCTGTGGGAGATAAACAAGGAGGTTCTGCCCTCTGTGAGCTCACTGTACCTTAAATACATCCTGTTCTCCGCAATGGCGTCCAGCGCCGCCGTGGGCTCGTCCAGCACCAGAATGGGCGCCTCCTTGTAGATGGCACGGGCCAGCAGGAGCTTCTGGGTCTCGCCGCCGGACAGGTTCACACCCTCCTTGAACAGCTCCTTCCGCAGGTAAGTGTCCGTCCCACGGGGCAGGCTCTCCACCAGCTCCCTGAGCCCCGCCTGCTCCAAACAGTCTCTCACCCGCTCCCTGTCCAGCTTCTCCGGCCCGCAGCAGGCCACGTTCTCCGCAATGGTGGCGGGCAGCACTCCTATGTCCTGAAACACCACGGAAAAGAGCCTATACCATGACTCCAGATCCCACCGGGACGCCGGCTGGCCGTTCAGCAGAATTTCTCCCCCCGTGGGCTCATACATGCCGCAGAGCAGCTTGATCATCGTGGTCTTGCCCGCACCGTTCAGGCCCACCAGCGCCACCTTCTCCCCGGGCCGTATCCTCACGTCCACATCCTTCAGGGTATCCTCCGAAGCCCCTGGATAGGCGAAGCACACATGGGAGAAGGTAATCTCCGGCGCTGTCCCGCCGGGAAGCTCCGGCGCCTTTCCCGGCTCCCCTCTCCGGGAATCCGGCATGTCCATCATCCTCCGGTAATCTGCGATGGACAGCTCCTTCTCCTTCACGTCCCTCAGCTGCGAGGCGATCTGGGACATGGAGCTGCCCAGCGACATAGCCAGTTCAACGTACAGCACGAAGTCGTCAGCTCCTATTCTTCCCTCCAGTACGCCCCAGATCAGGAATCCGTACACTGCGGCTACCTGGACCGCATCGATGATCTCTGTCACCCCGTTGGCCGCAGCAAGATGCCTTAACTGCCTTCTCTTCCACAGTCTGCGGTTTTTAAGCAGCCCCTTGTATTTGGGCATCAGCCATCTGTCCGCCTCATACAGCCGCAGATCCTTCGCATAGCTAAAATCCCCCACCCTGCCGGTGATATACTGGATCTTCATCTCCAGCGGCTGCCAGAAATCCCTGTGCTTCTTCTCCCAGATCAGCGGACGCCTGCCCACCTGATACTGCAGCCATGTGCCCGCTGCCGTCACGGCCACCACAGCGGGATGCAGCATGAACAGCAACCCTGACGTAATGGGAATCCTGACCAGAAGGATCAGCAAATTCAGCGAACGCCCGATGCATTCGCTGGCATCCCGGTCCCAGTGCAGATAGAGATGCTGGGCCCGCTCAATCTTCCTTTTGTAATCCGGATCCTCCAGATCACTGTAGGCGGTGCTGCATATCTTGCTCAGCGCCCTTTCCTCCAGCACATGCTGGTACTTCAGACCCGGGGTGTTGAGCAGCTTATCTCCAATTTGTCTGGTCTGCCAAAGCAGATAATAACCGAGCTCCAGCAAGGCCAGCGTTCCCACCAGCCGTCCCACCGTCGCCCTCTCCATGACCAGCGTCACAGTCGTCTTCGATATGTACGGCCTCACATAGGTGGAAGCGATGCTGCATACAAAAATCATGGACACAAAAAGAATGTTCCACCTGCTGTGCTGGAAAAAGCCCTTGTACAGATACCAGTAATTGCTGAGGATGCCATATTCCTTCTCCTTGGTTCCCGTCTCCGCCGCTTTTGTCCCCCGTCTCATTTCTTTTGCATTTCCGGCCATCCTTTCCCCCTCCCCCATAAGAACGGATCCGGCTGACGCAGCTTCCCGTAAAACCTCCTGCATCTGAGGTTCCACAAGAAGGCATCAGCCTCTCTCATGATACCATTCTTTCTTCCCTTCTGGGGGAACGATTCCCCAATGGCAGTGTGAGAGCCCCAATTGCACATGAAAAAAGCCCGGATGAAAAATCCGGGCAGAATGCTGCCAGATATACTGCATAACGCTGAATGCTGCCTAATGTAATCATGCGATTGAACCAGTCAGCGTTATGCAGTCTGGTTTTGCGGCAAGTGAAATCGTTAAGCAGTATAAAATGCAGCCGGACAGCGTACCTTTTGACAAGATCTTTTCCGTTTGGAAGCTACAGCGGCAGCAGCACCTCCGTGGCAAAAATGCCGTCGTCGCTCTGACGGTTGATATGTCCGTGGTATTTGGCCACCACATGATCGATGCTCATCATTCCCAGCCCCCGGCCGGAGGCCTTGGTGGAGCGGTAGCGCTCCCCCTCCTTCCGTATCCGGACGGCGTGGGAATTGGTCACGGAAATATAGAACTGCTCCTTCAGCACGCCCACATAGATGCGCAGGAAGCGCTTTTCCCCCTCCGCCTGACTCTCGCAGCCCTCCACCGCATTGTCCAGCAGGTTGCCCAACAGCACGCACAGGTCATATTCCTCCATGGACAGCTCCGGCGGCAGCACCACCTTCACGTTCACCTCGACCTGCTTCGCCTTGGCCACGGCGATCATGCTGTTGAGGCTGGCGTCAAGGACCCGGTTCCCCGTATCGATGACCTCTCTCACGCTCCCCAGCTCCTGGTCCAGCCTCATGATATAGTCGTTCAGCTCCTGATACTCCCCCATGTCCAGATGGGCCTTCATCACCTGCAGATGATTCTTATAGTCGTGCCGCCAGATGCGCATCTGCTGGTACATGGCCTGGACCTCCTGATAATGCTTCTCCATCAAGCTGCGCCAGACACGCATTTTTCTTTCTCTCAGTCGGTCATATATATGAAAGGACATATGCTCCTCCCTATGAAGACTCTTCTCTATAGGGCACAGCCGGTCCTGCAGTATCTGTTCAGCAGGAACTCTATGTAATCCCCCCTGCTAAACAGCCGCCTGCTTTCCCTGCTGCCCTCAGCCTTCACGATCTGGCCCAGCGGCACTGTCAGGCGTATCTGCTGGGCTGCGCTTTTGCTGCCCCTATAATTTTCAAGCACCGCCTCCGCCCCGTCTGTCTTCAGGTTTCCCAGACGCCAATGAGACACCGGAGCGGAGATGTTGGGATATACGTGAAAGTCCTTATCCACATAGAAAACGGGGCTGTCGCTCACATAGCTGGCCGTGGACGAATCCTCCGCCAGCTCCTCGTAAAGCGCCGCCTCTGTGTTTCCGAACACCTCCGTCAGGCTGTGTTTTCCGAAATGCTTAAGGGTATAGGCCTCCAGCAGCACAGGAACCTTCGCCAGATCCTCCGGCGTCACTCTCACATCGTAGAGCTTCTCATTTTCCCCGTCGCAGGAGCCCTGATGCAGGAAGAAAGAGAACCGGCCGCCGAAGAAGCGGCAGCGCTCTTCCAGAGCAAGCCCCCGGATCAGGTTCTCCGTATGCTCCAGTTCATGGATATTGTCCTTGTTCACAAAGGTCTGGATCCGGGGCGAGATCCTGTTTTCTATCAGAATTTCAATGGCTTCCAGTATCTCCCTGTATGCGCCCTTCCGTCCGATATAAAAATCCGTTGTCTTCTCATCCCCGAAAATCGTCAGCTGCACCTGCTCCAGCCCGAGAGACGAAAGCCATGGGGCATATTCCCTGTCCCGGACAAGCCTCCAGAAGCTGGCAAGCTCATAATGCTGCACCGGCGTGTCCGAAAGCTTGTTGCAGAGTGCAAAAAGCTCCCGGTAATTGTCCCTATAGTCAGGCTCCCGGTACCAGTCATATACCTGCAGGCAGTCCGTAAAGGGCCTGAACCGTTCCGCCACAGCCTCCAGCTCCGAGACTGCCATGCTGCCGTTTGGCGTGGTGCCCAGCCAGCAGTGCTTACAGCGATTGGGACAGCCGTACATATCCACACACACTGTAATTTCCTTAAAGTGCATAAATACCCCTTCCCTCAGCGTCTTGTGCTTTACGTCTTCTGTATTTTGCGTCTTTGGTCTTATGCTTTACATCTTTTGTTTTACGTGTTATGTTTTACGTGTTTTGTCTTGTGTGTTTTGTCTTGTGTGCTTGGTCTTGTCTCCCTTGCCTTGTGCCTTTCTTCCCCGGTTCCTCAGGAGCAGTGCTCCTTATGGTAGTCCAGAAACGCCTGACACAGTCCGGCCCTCTTGCCTCTGCTGACGGGAACGGTGCCGCCATAGTCCAGAAGGGCCTCCGTCCTCTCGATCCTGCGGATATAGGGCAGATGTACCAGATAAGAACGATGGCAGCGCAGAAACTCTGAAACGGGAAGCTTCTCTTCCAGCTCTCCCAGACACAGCCTCACCTCCTGGCACTCCATGGCCCCCGTCTTGTCCTCAGGCGCCAGATACAGCGCCGTGGTATGGGAAAAGGCCTCTCCATAGACAATGCGGCTTACGGGAATCCTCCAGACCTGGTCCTCCGTCTCCACCAGTAGGAAGCTCTCCCTTTTGTTGATGGTGTCCAGCGCCTTGTCCAGAACCTCCCACAACCGGCCCTCCTCCACCGGCTTTACCAGAAAATGGAGCGCCTGCACGTCGTATCCCTGACTCATATATTCTGACAGACCCGAGATAAACAGAATCTGGATGCCCTCGTCTCTCTGCCGGATCCGTCTGGCCAGCTCCATGCCGTCCATGCCCTGTCCCAGATGGATGTCCAGAATCACCAGATCAAAGTCCATCCGCTCTCCCCAGTCCGACAAAAAAGCCTCACAGTCCTTATAACTGAATATCTGCAGCTTTCGGTTCCGATCCTGACTCCACCCTTCAGTCATCCGCCGTATATTTCTTGACTGGACAGGATCGTCCTCGCAGATCGCTACCTTCCAAAGCATATCATGCGCCTCCCTCAAATCAAATACCACGCAGCAAGCTGACGGGGTATCAAGCTTGATTCGCAGCAAGCTGCGGGGTATTTGACCCTCGCGGCATTCGCAAAGCCAATTATGAATTGGCTTTATGCTCGTGCGAGCAACAGCATAAAGTCAGCAAAGCTGACTTGACTCATTGCTCGCAGGAATAACGGCAGATCCTCCCCTGCTCCCGCAGCGGTTCGGACAGCGTACATGTCAGGACACACGGTAATTTCCTTAAAGTGCATAAAAATCTTCCCCTCTCCCGAAACTTAGGGTACAGTTCGGCAGCGCACTGCGGCACAGCGGCCTGGTTCAGCGCTACATACAGCATAAAGCAACGGTTCCGTACATAACACGGCGCAGCACACCGCACAGTGGCATAGTCTGCTCAGCGCAGCAGCGCAACACAGCTGCTATTGCAGCTGTGCTATATATCTGGCCAGTGCGTCCTGCCAAGGCGGAAGCCGCCTGAAGCCGTTCTCCTCCAGCTTTCCGTTGTCCATGCGGCTGTTGGCGGGCCGCTTGGCCTTCGCCCCATATTCCGCCGTGGTCACCGGCACCACGTTCACCTTCACCCCTGCCTCCCGGAAGATGGCGCAGGCAAACTCGTACCACGAGCAGGTACCCTCGTTGGTGGCATGGTAAATCCCATATTTTTCAGTCTGAATCATATCCACAAGGAGCCTGGCCAGATCATAGGTATAAGTGGGCGAGCCGAACTGGTCGTTCACCACCCGGATGGTATCATGTGTCTCGGCTAGCTTCAGCATGGTCTTCACGAAATTCTTTCCGTTGATCCCGAAGGCCCATGCGATGCGCACCACGAAATATTTGTCCAGCAGCTCCCGCACCGCCAGCTCCCCCTCGTACTTGGTCCTGCCGTACACGCTCTGGGGAACGCAAACGTCCTCCGGCTTCCAGAAATTGTCCCCGCTTCCCTCGAACACATAGTCCGTGCTGATCTGCAGCATCTTGATATCCAGCGCCCTGCATGCCATGGCGATATTCCGGGGGCCCTCCACATTGACCCTTCTGCAGAGCTCCTGATTCTCCTCCGCCGCATCCACCGCCGTGTAGGCAGCGCAGTGAATGACCGCATCCGGGGAGACCTGCCCGATTACCTTGTCCACGCTGGCCCTGTCCGTAATGTCCATCTCGTCGATGTCCACTCCCACTGCCTCCAGACCTCTGCCCGTCAGCTCGTTCACCACGTCATGGCCCAGCTGTCCCTTTACCCCTGTCACAAGTACCTTCATATTATTATACCTCCCTGCCCGATGTTCCTCATCTCTCTATCCGAAAAATGTCTATCCACAAGACGCATCCGAACATGCCGAATCATGTCGGCCGATCGGATGCGCCCCTATGGTGTTCCTGCAAAGGAATCCTTTATCGCTTTCAGCCAGTCTGCCTCCTCTGCTCAGAAGGCAGCTGTCCCCATCTACTCCACTGTCACCGCATCTTCAATGACATCATCGATCTCATCGGCCGGCTCCCCGTAGGAATCCTCGTCTCCGATCAGCTCCTGCTCATCGGCTGTCTCCTCATAAACATCCTCCTCGGCAGCATCAGTCTCCCCGAAATCCAGCGTCCGCCCATGGAACTCCTCATAAACATCGTTCCCCTGAGCCGGAGTCTCCTCCAGCCCGTCCGTGCTCAGCCGGGTATTGCGGTATCTCTTCATTCCTGTTCCCACAGGGATGAGCTTACCGATAATGACATTCTCCTTCAGGCCGATCAGGTTATCCACCTTGCCCTTGATGGCCGCCTCCGTGAGAACCTTGGTGGTCTCCTGGAAGGATGCCGCTGACAAGAAGGAATTGGTGGCCAGTGCCGCCTTGGTGATACCCAGCAGCACCTGCTTTCCGTCCGCAGGCTCCTTGCCCTCTGCTATCAGGGTCTCATTCATGTCTTCATAATCAAGCACGTCTACCAGCGTTCCCGGCAGGAAGCCGCTGTCTCCGTTGCTCTCGATGCGCACCTTCTTCAGCATCTGGCGCACGATGACCTCCACGTGCTTATCCGCAATGTCAACGCCCTGAAGACGGTACACCCTCTGTACCTCCCGCAGCATATAGTCCTGCACTGCCCGGATGCCCTTGATCTTCAGCAGGTCATGAGGGTTCACGGAGCCCTCCGTCAGCTCGTCACCTGCCTCCAGCACCTGACCGTCCAGTATCTTGATACGGGAACCGTAGGGAATCAGGTAGGTCTTGGCCTCGCCGGTCTCGGCATTGGTGATGAGAACCTCCCTCTTCTTCTTGGTGTCACGGATCTCCGCCTTGCCGCCGAACTCTGCGATAATCGCAAGTCCCTTGGGCTTTCTGGCCTCGAAAAGCTCCTCCACACGGGGAAGACCCTGTGTGATATCGTCACCGGCCACGCCGCCGGTATGGAAGGTTCTCATGGTCAGCTGGGTTCCCGGCTCACCGATTGACTGTGCAGCAATGATACCTACCGCCTCGCCCACCTGCACCGCTTCGCCGGTAGCCATGTTTGCACCGTAGCACTTGGCACAGATCCCCACATGGGAACGGCAGGTCAGTATGGTACGGATCTTCACCGCCTCGATGGGCTCGCCCTTCTCGTTCACGCCGGAGCTCAGTATCCTTGCGGCCCTTCCGGGGGTGATCATATGGTTATGCTTTACGATCAGCTCCCCATCCTTGTCATATATATCCTCACAAGAATATCTTCCCATGATTCTGTCCTTCAGGCTCTCTATGGTCTCCTTGCCGTCCGTGAAGGCCCTCACTGTCATGCCGGGGATCTCCGTTCTGTCCTCGCTGCAGTCCACCTCACGGATACTCAGCTCCTGTGACACGTCAACCATACGTCTGGTCAGGTAACCGGAGTCCGCTGTACGGAGAGCCGTGTCCGACAGGCCCTTTCTTGCGCCGTGGGCGGACATGAAATACTCCAGAACGTCCAGGCCCTCCCGGAAATTGGACTTGATGGGCAGCTCGATGGTCCTTCCCGTGGTATCCGACATCAGTCCCCGCATGCCCGCCAGCTGCTTGATCTGCTGCTTGGATCCACGGGCGCCGGAATCCTCCATCATGTGGATGTTGTTGTACTTGTCCAGACCTGCCAGCAGTACCTCCGTCAGCTCCTTGTCCGTCTCGTTCCAGGTCTCCACAACGGCACGGTAACGCTCCTCCTCGGTAATCAGGCCTCTCCTGAAGTTGGTAGAGATCTTATCCACCGTGGCCTGCGCCTGCGCCAGCATCTCCGGCTTTCTGGAAGGCACCGTCATGTCGGAGATGGACACCGTCATGGCAGCCTGCGTGGAGTACTTATAGCCGATGGACTTCACATCGTCGAGCACCTCCGCCGTCTTGGATGCTCCGTGGGTATTGATGATCTGGTCCAGAATCTGCTTCAGGCCCTTTTTGTTCACAAGGAAATCCACTTCCAGCTTCAGGAAGTTCTCCGGATCGCTTCTGTCCACGAAGCCCAGATCCTGCGGCAGTATCTCGTTGAAGATGAAACGGCCCAGGGTGGACTCCACGTTTCCGGTGACTACCTCTCCTTCTGCGTTCTTCTTGGACATGCGCACCGTGATCCTGGAATGCAGCGTCAGGCACTTATTCTCATAGGCCAGAATGGCCTCGTTCACACTCTTGAAATGCTTGCCCTCTCCCAGGGAACCGGGCCTCTCCTGCGTCAGATAGTATATGCCCAGCACCATGTCCTGAGAGGGAACCGCCACGGGGCCGCCGTCAGAGGGCTTCAGTAGGTTGTTGGGCGACAGAAGAAGGAACCTGCACTCTGCCTGCGCCTCCACGGAGAGGGGCAGATGCACCGCCATCTGGTCTCCGTCGAAGTCCGCATTGAAGGCCACGCACACCAGCGGATGCAGCTTGATGGCCTTGCCCTCCACCAGAATGGGCTCGAAGGCCTGTATGCCCAGTCTGTGCAGAGTAGGAGCCCGGTTGAGCATCACGGGATGCTCCTTGATGACCTCCTCCAGCACGTCCCAGACCTGATTGTCCATCTTGTCAACCAGCTTCTTGGCGTTCTTGATGTTCTGACTGATGCCCTTGGCCACCAGCTCCTTCATCACGAAGGGCTTGAACAGCTCGATGGCCATCTCCTTGGGCAGGCCGCACTGATAGATCTTCAGCTCCGGTCCCACCACGATAACGGAACGGCCGGAATAGTCCACACGCTTGCCCAAAAGGTTCTGGCGGAAACGGCCGGACTTGCCCTTCAGCATGTCGGACAGGGACTTCAGCGCCCTATTGCCCGGCCCTGTCACGGGACGGCCTCTTCTGCCGTTGTCGATCAGGGAATCCACCGCCTCCTGCAGCATCCGCTTCTCATTGCGGACGATGATGTCCGGAGCGCCCAGCTCCAGCAGCCTCTTCAGACGGTTGTTTCTATTGATGATTCTTCTATATAAGTCATTCAGGTCGGAGGTGGCAAAACGGCCTCCGTCCAGCTGAACCATGGGGCGGATATCCGGCGGGATAACGGGAATCACATCCATGATCATCCACTCCGGCCTGTTGCCGGACTCCCGGAAGGCCTCCACCACCTCCAGCCTCTTGATGATGCGGGCCCGCTTCTGTCCGGAGGACTCCTTCAGACCGGTCTTCAGCTCTTCTGCCTCCACGTCCAGATCGATTGCCTGCAGCAGCTCCTTGATGGACTCTGCGCCCATCCCCACACGGAACTTATTGCCGTAAGCCTCTCTGGCATCCTGATATTCCTTCTCGGACAGAATCTGCTTGTACTCCAGATTGGACTCGCCGGGATCAAGCACGATATAGGAAGCAAAATAAAGCACCTTTTCCAGCACTCTCGGAGAAAGGTCCAGTATCAGCCCCATGCGGCTGGGGATCCCCTTGAAATACCAGATATGGGAGACGGGAGCCGCCAGCTCGATGTGTCCCATACGCTCCCGGCGCACGCTGGACTTCGTGACTTCCACGCCACACCTGTCGCATACCACGCCCTTATACCTGATTTTCTTGTATTTGCCGCAGTGACACTCCCAGTCCTTGCTGGGCCCGAAAATCTTCTCACAGAACAAGCCGTCCCTCTCCGGCTTCAGCGTTCTGTAGTTGATGGTCTCGGGCTTCATCACCTCTCCATGTGACCATTCGCGAATCTTATCAGGGGAAGCTAACCCGATCTTGATGGCATCGAATGTCATCGGCTGATATGCCGCTGTTTCATTCTTTGTTTCTGACATGAATGGCACTCCCTTCTAACATAATATAACTTGCAAGAAGTTCACCTATCTGCAGGAGTGAACTTCTCAAGTTAACGAGCAGCTCTGCTGCGAGTAATATCCATAGTCCCGGAATCGGCTTCTAGAACTCGTCGCCCCCGTCGTATTCCTCGTCCTCCATATCCGACTCGAATACATCATCGAAATCGTCCTCTTCCTCGTCCTCGGAACTGATGAGTTCGCCGCTCTCGTCGTCAAATTCCTGTGCCTGATATCCCATTTCGCCCAGAGAGCCCCTGTCGTAATCGTCATCGTATTTGCGGTCGTCCCCCATCTCATAACGGTAATCAATGTCACCGTAGTCGATGGTCTCCATGATCTCCACCTCGGTCTGATCCTCCCGCAGCACCCTCACGTCCAGCCCCAGCGCCTGCAGCTCCTTCAGCAGCACCTTGAAGGACTCAGGGATGCCCGGCTCAGGGATATTGTCTCCCTTGATGATGGCCTCGTAGGTCTTTACACGGCCGATGATATCATCCGACTTCACCGTCAGGATCTCCTGCAGGGTGTAGGATGCACCATAGGCCTCCAGCGCCCACACCTCCATCTCACCGAAACGCTGTCCGCCGAACTGAGCCTTGCCGCCCAGAGGCTGCTGCGTCACCAGCGAGTAAGGTCCCGTGGAACGGGCATGAATCTTGTCGTCCACCAGATGATGAAGCTTCAGGTAATGCATGTGGCCGATGGTGACGGGACTGTCAAAGAATTCTCCTGTCCTGCCGTCCCGCAGCCGCACCTTGCCGTCTCTGGAAATGGGCACGCCCTTCCACAGCTCCCTGTGCTCCCTGTTGTCAGAAAGATACTGCATCACCTCCGGAAGCAGCTCCTCCTTATGCTTCGCCTCGAACTCCTCCCACTCCAGATTGACATAGTCGTTGGCCAGCTCCAGAGTGTCCATGATATCGTTTTCATTCGCACCGTCGAACACGGGCGTAGCCACGTTGAAGCCCAGCGCCTTGGCAGCCAGCGAGAGATGGATCTCCAGCACCTGGCCGATGTTCATTCGGGAAGGCACGCCCAGAGGGTTCAGCACGATGTCCAGAGGGCGTCCGTTGGGCAGATAAGGCATATCCTCCACCGGCAGCACCCGGGAAACCACACCCTTGTTGCCGTGACGGCCTGCCATCTTGTCGCCCACGGATATCTTTCTCTTCTGTGCAATATAAATCCGAACCGCCTCGTTCACGCCGGGGGACAGCTCGTCGCTGTTCTCCCTTGTGAACACCTTGGCATCTACCACAATACCGTATTCTCCGTGAGGAACCTTCAGGGATGTGTCGCGCACCTCTCTGGCCTTCTCTCCGAAGATGGCCCTCAGCAGCCGCTCCTCCGCCGTCAGCTCCGTCTCTCCCTTGGGAGTGACCTTGCCCACCAGAATATCCCCTGCCCGAACCTCTGCGCCGATGCGGATAATCCCCCTGTCGTCCAGGTCCTTCAGGGCATCGTCGCCCACTCCGGGCACATCCCGGGTAATCTCCTCAGGCCCCAGCTTCGTGTCCCGGGCCTCTGCCTCATATTCCTCGATATGGACCGATGTATAAACATCGTCCTGTACCAGTCTTTCACTCAAAAGAACTGCGTCCTCATAATTATATCCCTCCCACGTCATGAAGCCGATGAGAGGATTCTTGCCCAGCGCCAGCTCGCCCATGGCCGTGGACGGCCCGTCTGCGATGACCTGCCCTGCCGCCACACGGTCTCCCTTGAACACGATGGGCTTCTGGTTATAGCAGTTGGACTGATTGCTCCGAGAAAACTTGGTCAGCCTGTACTCCATCTTTTCCCCGTCGTCGCAGGTCATGCGGATCAATGCTGAAGACACATAGTCGATGGTTCCCGCCTTCTTCGCCACCACACAGTCTCCGGAGTCCACTGCGGCCTTGGGCTCCATGCCCGTCCCCACCACCGGGGCCTCCGTCAGCAGAAGAGGCACCGCCTGACGCTGCATGTTGGAGCCCATCAGCGCCCGGTTGGCATCGTCGTTCTGCAGGAACGGAATCAAGGCCGTTGCCACGGAGAACACCATTCTGGGAGATACGTCCATATAGTCGAACATTGACTTCGGATACTCGGACGTCTCGTCCAGATAACGGCCGGAAACAGTGTTCCGGACGAAATGCCCCTCTTTGTCCAGCGCCTCGCTGGCCTGCGCCACATGATAGTTGTCCTCTTCGTCGGCGGTCATATACACCACCTCGTCCGTGACCACCGGATTCTTGGGATCGGTCTTGTCGACCTTTCTATAGGGTGCCTCCACAAAGCCGTACTCGTTGATCCGGGCATAGCTTGCAAGCGAATTGATCAGGCCGATGTTGGGACCTTCAGGGGTCTCGATGGGACACATCCTTCCGTAATGGGAATAATGCACGTCACGAACCTCGAACCCTGCCCGGTCTCTGGACAGACCGCCGGGGCCCAGTGCGGAAAGACGCCTCTTATGCGTCAGCTCCGCCAACGGGTTGTTCTGATCCATGAACTGAGACAGCTGTGAGGATCCGAAGAACTCCTTCACCGCCGCTGTCACGGGCTTGATGTTGATCAGGGACTGGGGCGATATCTCATCTGCGTCATGAGTAGTCATGCGCTCCCGCACCACCCTCTCCATTCTGGACAGTCCGATGCGGTACTGGTTCTGAAGAAGCTCGCCTACCGCACGGATGCGCCTATTGCCGAGATGATCAATGTCGTCGTCATTTCCCAGACCGTACTCCAGATGCATATTATAATTGATGGAGGCAATGATATCCTCCTTCGTGATATGCTTGGGCACCAGCTCATGGGCATTTTTCTTCAATGCCTCCGCCAGCTTCTCCGGATCCTCGGAGAACTCCTCAAGGATCTGGGCCAGCACAGGATAATACACCTTCTCATGGATGCCGAAATCTCTGGGATTGCAGTCCACAAAGCTGGTAAGCTCCACCATCATGTTGGAGAGAACCTTCACGTTCTTCTCCTCCGTCTGTACATATACAAAAGGAACCGCTGCGTTCTGGATGTCGTCGGCCATCTGGGCAGTCACCTTCTCGCCTGCCGATGCGATGACCTCTCCCGTGACCGGGGACACCACGTCGGCCGCAAGGACACTGTTGCGTATCCTGTTCCGCAGGGCCAGCTTCTTGTTGAATTTGTACCTGCCCACCTTCGCCAGATCATATCTGCGGGGATCGAAGAACATGGCGTTGATCAGGCTCTCCGCACTCTCCACGCTGAGAGGCTCCCCGGGACGTATCTTCTTATACAGCTCAAGAAGACCCTCCTGATAATTCTCGGCAGTGTCCTTCGTAAAGCTGGCTTCGATCTTCGGCTCCTCGCCGAACACCTCCCGGATCTCATCATTCGTGCCGATGCCCAGGGCCCTGATCAGAACGGTGACCGGAACCTTCCGAGTTCTGTCCACACGCACATAGAATACATCATTGGAATCCGTCTCATATTCCAGCCATGCGCCCCTGTTAGGAATCACGGTGCAGGAATAAAGTCTCTTTCCGATCTTGTCATGGCTTATGGCATAATAAATGCCGGGAGAACGAACCAGCTGGCTGACAATGACACGCTCTGCGCCATTGATCACGAAAGTGCCCGTCTCCGTCATCAGGGGAAGGTCGCCCATAAAGATCTTGTGTTCGCTGATCTCCTCTTTTTCCTTATTATATAAGCGAACCGTTACCGTCAAAGGCGCAGCATAGGTGGCGTCTCTCTCTTTACACTCTTCAATAGAATACTTCACATCATCTCTGCTCAGCTCGAAATCCACGAATTCCAGGCTAAGAGAACCGCTGTAGTCAGCAATAGGAGAGATATCGTCGAAAGCTTCCCTTAATCCTTCGTCAAGGAACCACTGATAGGAGTCCTTCTGGACTTCGATCAGGTTGGGCATCTCCAGGACCTCTTTCTGCCTTGCATAGCTCATACGCATGACCTTGCTGCCGGCAACCGGACGAATTCTGTTTTTTTCCATTGACACTTCACCCCGTTCTTTTCTGATTTATACCCAATACACGAGCCAGCCGTTGCAGGCATTTCATCGATAGACACCTATTTTGGGCAAATTCGGGCATAGCTCTGCACAATAATGCACTATCCATATTAACACAAACTGGAAAACGGGTCAAGCAGAAATTTCAGAAAAAAGCAAGTGGAAATTTCAGAAAAAAGCAGGCTGAAGTGAAAAGGGCAAGCTGAAAACAGCGGTGAAATTCGGCTGAGACTTCAAAAACCAAAACGGTTCCGGGACGAAAAAGGGCAGTCTTCCGCACCGTCGGAAAACCGCCCTCTCTTGTCGTGTATTCATCTCCCGTTTCCCGGAAGCCCCGGTCAAAGGGGATTGGCCGCCCGTGACCGACGGCAGGAGACGTGCCGCTCCGATTACTTAAGAGTAACCTTTGCGCCCACTTCCTCAAGCTTCTTCTTGATCTCCTCAGCCTCTTCCTTGGTTGCGCCTTCCTTCACCACCTTGGGAGCGCCGTCAACCACGTCCTTAGCCTCCTTCAGGCCCAGGCCGGTCACTTCACGCACAACCTTGATAACCTTAACCTTCTCAGCGCCGATCTCGGTCAGCTCTACGTCGAACTCGGTCTTCTCTTCCTCTTCAACCGCAGGGCCTGCTGCCGCAACCACCACGCCTGCTGCCGCAGATACGCCAAACTCCTCCTCGCAAGCCTTCACGAGCTCGTTCAGCTCTAATACGGTCATCTCTTTGATAGCATCGATCAGTTCCTGTGCTGTTAACTTAGCCATTTCAACATCCTCCATTTTCTTGATTTTTACGTTGTCGTGATTTTTACATTTTCATGACTTTGTATTTTCATGATTTCGCTTTTTCATGACTTTGCTTTTTCATGACTTTGTATTTTCATGATTTCGCTTTTTCATGATTTCGCTTTTTCATGACTTTGTATTTTCATGATTTCGCTTTTTCATGATTTTGCTTTTCATGACTTTGCTTTTCATGACTTTGCATTTTTATAACTTTGCATTTTCATGACTTTGACGCCTTCAGTCTTTTTGCGCTTTGATGATTCTTTACACCATATGCCTTGTGATTCGGGCATCCGTCTTACTCAGCGGGGGCCGCCTCAGGCGCACCGCAGGCAGCTGCGCCGCCTTTTTCTGCCAGCTGGTTCATGACGCGGGCAAAATTCGTGACAGGGCTCTGCAGGCTTCCCAGCAGTCTGGAAATCAGGACTTCTCTGGACGGGATGCTTGCGATGCTGGACATGCCTGCGGCATCGTACACCGCTCCCTCCACGACCCCTGCCTTGATCTCCAGCTTGTCAGCTGTCTTTGCGAACTCAGAGATCGCTCTGGCCGGAGCCGTAGCGTCCTCCGTGGAAACCACGATGGCGCTGGGGCCTTCCAGATACTTAGACAAGCCCTCGAACTGCGTGTCCTTGAACGCAAATCTCATAAAGGTATTCTTGTACACCTTGTAGAAGATTCCGGCCTCGCGCAAGGTCTTGCGCAGTCTCGTGTCCTGCTCAACGGTAAGGCCCCGGTAATCCACTAAAACTACCGACTGGGCATCCTTGATCTTGGCTGAAATCTCATCTACAATGGGTTTCTTTAATTCAACCTTTGCCATTTCTTTACCTCCTTCTAGAATTAAGTCCGAAGAACCTTCGGAAAAACCTCTCCTGCAAGTGCCGCAGGAGAGGTTGGGATTCGTTCTGTGTGCTGTGCGCAGTATGCGCAGGCAGCCCGTTCTCCTCGGCAGGATTTACATTCAGGGGCAGATCCGCACCTTCATACCTGCTGTCTTCGGCCTATTAAGCTTTCCGTATTATAGCATAAGGGAACGGCAGCCGTCAACCCTTAAACCTGTAAGTCCATCAATATCTTATCACATTCACCTTCACGCCGGGACCCATGGTGCTGGTGAGAGTGATGCTCCTCAGGAACTGCCCCTTAAGTGCGCTGGGCCTTGCCTTGGTGATCGCCTCCATCAGGGTGTTGAAGTTCTCCTGCAGCGCCTCATCGGTGAAGGACACCTTGCCCACGGGCACATGGATGATGTTGGTCTTGTCCAGCCTGTACTCCACCTTACCTGCCTTGATGTCCTTGATGGCCTTGGTCACGTCCATGGTCACAGTGCCGGCCTTGGGGTTGGGCATCAGGCCCTTGGGGCCCAGCACCTTACCGAGACGCCCTACCACGCCCATCATGTCGGGTGTTGCGACTACCACGTCGAAATCCAGCCAGCCGTCATGCTGAATCTTGGGAATCAGCTCCTCGCCGCCCACGAAGTCGGCGCCTGCCGCCTCTGCCTCATTTACCTTGTCGCCCTTTGCGAACACCAGAACCCGCACGGTCTTGCCCGTTCCGTTGGGCAGTACCACTGCTCCGCGGACCTGCTGCTCCGCATGGCGTCCGTCACACCCTGTCCTGATATGCACTTCAACTGTCTCGTCAAACTTTGCGGTAGCTGCCTTCTTTACCAGAGCAATCGCTTCAGCGGGCTCATACTGCACTGTGCGGTCAACCAGCTTTGCGGCCTCAACATACTTCTTACCATGTTTCATTCTCATACCTCCTAGGTTCAAACGACAAAATCCTTTGTCTCCCAATCTTATTTTTTCCGGGCCGATTACTTTTCGACCGTTATTCCCATGCTGCGTGCCGTTCCGGCGATCATGCTCATGGCAGCCTCAAGGCTGGCCGCATTCAGATCCGGCATCTTCAGTTCGGCGATCTCCTTCAGCTTTTCCTGAGAGATCGTGGCCACCTTCGTCTTGTTGGGCACAGCGGAGCCCGACTTCAGGTTGCATGCCTTCTTCAGCAGCACTGCCGCAGGGGGCGTCTTGGTGATGAAGCTGAAGCTTCTGTCCGCATACACGGTGATCACTACCGGAATGATGGTGTCGCCCTTGTCAGCCGTCCTTGCATTGAACTGCTTCGTGAATTCCACAATGTTCACGCCGTGCTGTCCCAGCGCAGGACCAACCGGCGGAGCCGGCGTCGCTTTGCCCGCAGGAATCTGTAATTTAATATAGCCCGTTACTTTCTTTGCCATTTTGGCACCTCCTTAAATGTGGTAAAACCGCCGTCCGGCGAAACCGGCCCCGGGATGCGGAATTCCCTTCTGAGGTCATTCCCGCCTCGCCCGGCCCTTCCTCCCGACGGCAGTGACTCGGCGCAGGCCGGGCCCTTCCGCCCCTTACCTGCTCCCACTTTTTGCGGCATGCGCCGCATGTATTCAACTGCCCCTTCAGGCAGAAAATACCTTGATTACAGCTACTCTTAAAGCTTCCTGACCTCTGCGAAGCTGATCTCCACAGGGGTCTCCCTTCCGAACAGCTCCACATTGATGGTGGCTGTCTGTTTGTTGTAGTCAAGCTTTTGCACTATGCCAATGGTATCCTTCCAGATGCCTGCCACAACGGAAATACTGTCTCCCTCCACGAAATCGATGGATACCTTCTCCGACTTGATGCCCAGAGGCTTCATCTCCGCTTCCGTCAGGGGCACCGGCTTGCTCCCCGGCCCCACGAACCCGGTAACGCCCCGGGTATTACGGACCACGTACCAAGTGTCATCGTTCATCTCCATATTGAGAAGAACATAACCCGGAAACATCTTCTTCTGAACCGTCTTCCTGACGCCGTTCTTCAACTCGACTACATCCTGCAGCGGAACCCTTACCTCCAGAATCTGCTCTGCAAGGTGCTTGTTATTCTCAATGGTCTTCTCGATATTGGCTTTGACCTTGTTCTCATATCCCGAATAGGTATGAACCACATACCATTTCGCCTCTGCTCTTCCCTCACCATTTTATAAAATTGTGTCCTGAAAAT
>CANOFQ010000008.1 GCA_947565325.1 uncultured bacterium | reverse complement strand
TATCCAGAATATCATGTGGAAAGTTTTCTCCCCGAGATTTTATGCTTCCGTCCGGGTACTTCACCTCTATCACAATACCGATGCCCTCTTTGCCCTCTTCCTCGATTTTCACGAGAATATCGCTGTAGCCATCCCCGGATTCCACATTGGAGCGGATGTACCAGTCTTCCCGGTGGCTCAGCAGCCCGAGAAGGATGCCATGATAGAAGTTCTCTTTCTTACTTTTGCGCACGCTTGTGTCCCTGATACTGATTGTTCTGGAAAGGTAGGCATTGAACCGGCTTTCCACCGCTTCCGCATCCCCATCGCAAACGCATCGCAGAATGCGTCCAAAGTAGGTGCGTCCTTCCGTGCTTCCTGCTGGAACCATGCCAGAATCTGATCGACGAAAATCTTCCGAATCTCACAATTCGGTATCGCCAGCTGATAGGTCTCCCCGTCCTCGCTGCCCCGCTGTGTCAGGTAGCCGGTGGTAAAGAGGATGCTCCAGACTTTCTTTTCATGCCGGTTCCCTCTTTTTGTCAGAACGCCTTTCTTACACCTGAACGAATCGCCTTCCGATTTCCATTTCATGGAGGACTGCGCTTTCGGATATCCGCCTCCTATCATTGACTTTAGCATAAAACAGGCAAAAGGAAAACTCTTTGTTTTATAAATTTTCCTATTTCATAAATTTTCATTCTTATACTTCCCTGCCCGCTTCAGCGGGCATCAATTCAGTAGTTTGAAAATGTCCCTTTTTCAAACTTATCCCCCTCTGCCCGCCCCGGCGGGCATCAATTCAATAGTTTGAAAATGTCCTATTTTCAAACTTCGCCCCAACCTCAGCCTCAGCTCCTCTCCCCGCCCAGCTTTTTCCTCAGCCCCTCCATCCATTCCTTCTGATGAGGGTATTTCTCCTGCAGGCAGGACAGCACTTTGATGTATTCCCGGTTCGCCCCCTGAATCTCCCCGAGGGCGCTGAGCACGTCTCCCATCTGCTCCCTGCAGCTCAAGCTGTCCTTGAAGCTCTCCCCCTGATAGTAGACGGCTGTCTCCAGATTCAGGGCCGCCGTCTTCGCTGCCCTTGCGTATTCTCCCTGCAACAGATCCATGCGGATCTGCAGCATACGGAACTCGATCTGCTGGAAGGGATTCAGGGGGAACAGCCCCATACCCTCCTCCAGATCCCGTCTGGCCCTCTCCATGTCCCCCATGCCGAAATACAGTCTGGCCCGGCGCAGATAGATGTACTGCAGCCGCATCCTCTTGTCCATCCATATCTTCTCCACGGTGCCCTCCGCATCCCGCCGGAAGGCACGGGCCGCCTCCATGGCCTCCTCCGTGTAGGCAAGCGCCTCCTCGTAGCTGCCGTCATGCTCGTAGAGCCGGGCCAGCTTTTCGCAGGCCTCCGCCCGGTCGGCCCAGTAGGATCTGTCCACCGGCTGCGCCTCCTTGTACAGCCGGTAGCCCAGATGGTACCATTCCCTGCTGTCCTCGAACCGCATCTGATTGTGGAGGACAGCCGCCAGCCGCATGGCGATCTGGGCCGTATACTGATGGGACTCCCCGTAATATCCGGACACGCATTCATAAAGCTGCCGCTCTATCTGCTCCGCCTCCTCGAAATATTCCCACTCCATGAGATAAGTGGCCAGACATTCGTGCAGATAGAACCGCCTTGCCACGGGCCGAGCCAGCCGCTTCAGAAAGGCAAAGACCTGCGGCGTGAGCCACAGATCCCACTCCCGGGGCCGGTTCCAGCTATGCCTTATGTAAAAGGAGAACTCCTGCAGGAAACGCCAGCATCTGTCCTCGTCAGGTCGCCAGAGGTTTCGGACCGCCTCCTCGATGACGGGATGCAGCGACAGAAAGACTCTCCCGTCCGGCTCCTTCCTCTCCTGCACCAGACAGTAGCGCTTCAGCTCCCGGAGACCCTCCTCCGACCCTTCCGTGCAGGCGAGGTAAACCTCCTCCGGAATCCCCTGCAGGGCTATGAAGGACAGCTCACACAGCATCCTGACCTGCCCCTTCCTCAGCCGGAAGCCTCCCAGAATGGACCGCAGCTGTTCCCGGTCCTCTGTCAGCTGTCCGAAGCTGCACAGAGCCAGCTTCATCTTCAGCGTATGGCCCAGCACGGACTCCCGGTATCTCTCTATTGCCTCCCGTTCCGGGCCCTCAGGTACCCCCCCAGAATAGATCTGGTAGAATTCCAGCCATTCCCCGGCCGTGGCCAGCGGCTGCACCTCCAGCGCCGCATAGCCTCTGGCGGACAGCGCCGGGACGCTGACCCGGGTGGTCACCAGCAGGTGGCAGGGAAGCCTCATAACTCTGGCAAGCCACGGATCCTTCATCCTATTATAATTATCCAGAATGATCAGAATGGGCCGGGAAGCCGCAATCCGCTCCAGCGCCCTGTATTTTTCTCTGGCGTAGGCCCTTCTGGAGCGGTAGCCGCCCTTTGTATAGATCAGATTGGAGATGCCCAGCTGACCGTCATCCGCAAAGATCCAGTCCAGTCTGCTGCCGCAGTTCCACAGCAGGATCTGGTCGTACTCCTGCCCATAGACTCTCCCATAGGCTCTGGCGAGGGCAGACTTGCCTATTCCCCCCATGCCGCTGAGAAACACCGCATTCGTGCCTCCCGCAAACAGCCCGTGCAGTACGGCCAGCTCTCCCCTGCGCCCCGCAAAGGACTCCTCCGAAAGCTGAACCGCCGTGGTAAGGCAGCTGCGCCTTCGTTCCTCATAATCCGTCCATGCCAGCCCCTGCCGCTCCTCTTCCTCTGCCGCCTGAGCCCGGGATATCCCCGGCGGCGTGTCCGCATATTTCTGCTGCAGAACAAGCTGACGCTTTTTCCAGTTCAGATATTCCCGCTCATACTCCATCCTGACTCACCGCTATATTCCCATTTCTGTTCCGTCTGTTGACATTCCATCTACTATGTCAGCATACTGTCTTGCTCCGCCGCACACACCATTGCCCCGCCTGACGATTCTTCTGCTGCGTTTTTTTATCCTGCTTGCGCACACCGTCGCCGTGCTTGGACAATTCTTCTGCTGCGTTGTTTCCTATCCTCCCACATCATCACTATGTTCCGCTGTCACAAGCCGCTGTAGGCAGCCATGGTGGACAGACTCCGGAAATACAAGAACCGATATTGTTCATTTCCCGAGTCCTGCAGATACTGGTCAAGGGTGCGAAGCCGCTCAAACATCCACTGACGACATTTAAGCGGCTCCCGCCCCCTGCAGCACTCCTCGTACAGCGCCAGAAGACCGATCACCAGATCGTCCACTGCTGCTCCCCCTGAGCCGGTATGCCCCTCTGTCAGCGGCAGATACCCCAGCCCGCTCAGGCGTTCATCCACGATGCTCCGGTTCAGGTACGGAATCCCCAGCAGAAAAATATGCCGCAGCATGGTCTGCCTCGGGATCTCCCCCAGCAGTCTGCGGACACGCAGAAATTCCGACTCATAGTTCATGCTGGAAAAATGACTCTCCTCCGCCTGCTCCTTTGGGCCCTGCAGGCAGACCGCACTGGCGTTCAGGGCATCGATACAATATAAGTGACGGGCATAGGCCGCAAGTCTTTCATAGGGAATGTTCAGCTGAATGATGCGGGAGGGAGGAACCTGCGCAATATATTCCGAGATCATAGTCTCCATCAGTGATATGCGGCTTCGGTACAGAGCCTCATGGACGTCTCCGGGCTCCGGCGGGGCCTCGAACACCACGTCGCTCTTTTCCATGCATGCCTGAAGGAAGTATTGCGTCTCCTCTGCGTCCAGCCCGATGGCCCCGGCGAACATAAGAGCCTCCCTCCTGCCCGACGGAAGGTGCCGCCCCGTCCTCCAGTAGCGGATCTTGACCATATCCTTGGGAAGCGGCATTTTGGCATACATTCTTTCATAGATTGCCCGGTCTGTCTCGGCTCGTCCCCTGAAGCCTTCCGCCGCTGCAAACCGATTCACTTGCCGCTGAATCCATCTTGTCTCTTCCCTGCATGCCGGCTCCCGTGAAATCACCCTCTCCGCAAGCTCTATTACCTTGTCCATCCGTCTCTCCCATTCTTAAGTACCCTGTCCCTCAATACCTGCAGCCTCTCCTCCTCTCTGAACCTGTCCCTGCCGTTCGCTGTAAAGCGCCTTGGCAGGCAATCAAATACCCTGCAGCATTTGCAGGCCAATTGAAAATTGACTTTATGCTCCTGCAAGCACGGCACAAAGTCAGCTTGGCTGACTTGACTCACTGCCTGCGGCAATGAAATTTCATTTATCTTTCATCAAAAAGGAGTGATAAAACAACCCTATCACTCTCATTGACATTTGACAATAAAGCAAATTTTTACAATCATCAAAGATTATCGTATCTTTTCGGGCAGGCGCTGTCAAGCACAGAGCAATATTTAACAAGAAATCCGCAAGCTTTGGGAAGATATTGTAAAAAATATATGGTATAATATCAAAACAGAAGGATATTGTTTCGACTTTTGATTCCATGTGCGCTGAAGCGCACAAAGTCATGGTATAATTTTCCCAAAGAGCGGAGTCGGACTGCCAAAAGCAAGTTATAAATGTATCGTTGGAGGACATAAGGTGAGAGACAGAGAAGAAGCAAAAAGAAGGGCTCACGAGCTTGTGGGCCGCATGACACTGGAGGAGAAGGCCTCTCAATTAAGATATGACGCACCGGCCGTCCCACGGCTGGGTATCCCTGCCTACAACTGGTGGAACGAGGGCCTTCACGGCGTCGCCCGGGCAGGAGTCGCCACCAGCTTCCCTCAGGCCATCGGCGTTGCCGCCGCCTTCGACAGGGAGCTGACGAAGGAGATGGGACGCATCACCGCAGTGGAGGGACGGGCAAAATACAACTCCAGCAGTGCCGAGGGCGACCGTGACATCTACAAGGGGCTGACCTTCTGGTCCCCCAACGTGAACATCTTCCGGGATCCCAGATGGGGACGGGGCCATGAGACCTACGGGGAGGATCCCTGTCTCACTGCGGAAATGGGCAAGGCCTACGTGCAGGGCATGCAGGGCGACGGCCAATATTTGACGGCGGCAGCCTGCGCCAAGCATTTTGCGGTTCATTCCGGCCCGGAGGCGCTGCGCCACGAATTCGACGCACATGTGTCCCGGAAGGATCTGTACGAGACCTACCTTCCCGCCTTCGAGGCTCTTGTGAAGGAGGCGGAGGTGGAGGCCGTCATGGGTGCCTACAACCGTGTAGAAGGGGAGCCCTGCTGCGGCAGCAAGACCCTGATGCAGGATATCCTGCGGGGAGAATGGGGCTTTCAGGGCCACTACGTATCCGACTGCTGGGCCATCATGGATTTCCATACAAGACATATGGTGACGGACACTGCGGAGGAATCCGCCGCCTTGGCACTGAAAAACGGCTGCGACGTAAACTGCGGCATTACATACCTGCACCTGCTGAAGGCCCATCAGGACGGGCTTGTCACCGAGGAGGAGATCACCGCCGCAGCAGAGCGGCTGTTCACCACAAGGTTCCTGCTGGGCCTCTTTGACAGCACCGAATACGACCATATCGGCTTTGAGAGGCTGGAATGTCCGGAGCATCTTGAAACCGCCGCCAGAGCCACGGCGGAAAGTATAGTGCTGCTGAAAAACAACGGAATCCTGCCCCTTTCCCGGGAAGGCCTGAAGGCCATCGGGGTCATCGGCCCCAACGCCGACAGCCGCAGCGCTTTGATCGGAAACTATCACGGAACCTCCTCCAGATATATCACCATACTGGAGGGAATTCAGGATTATGTCTCCCCGGACACCAGAGTCTACTATTCCGAGGGCTGCCATCTGTTCCGGGACAAGGTGGAAAACCTTTCCCAGCGGCAGGACCGCATCAGCGAGGCCCTCAATGTGGCCAAGGCCAGCGACGTGGTGATCCTGTGCCTCGGTCTGGACGAAACGCTGGAGGGCGAGGAGGGCGACACCGGGAACAGCTATGCCTCCGGCGACAAGACGGATCTTCTGCTGCCCTTAGTCCAGCGGGAGCTGGCGGAGGCGGTGATCGGGACGGGCAAGCCCGTGATCCTGCTGAACATGACCGGCAGCGCCATGGATCTGCGCTATTTTCAGGAGCATGCGGCGGCAGTGGTCCAGACATGGTATCCCGGGGCAAGAGGGGGCCGGACCATCGCAAAGATGCTCTTCGGGGAGCTGTCCCCCTCCGGCAAGCTGCCCGTGACCTTTTACAACAGCGCAGAGGAGCTGCCGGACTTTAAGGACTATTCCATGAAGGGAAGAACCTACCGGTATTTTCAGGGAAGCCCTCTGTATCCCTTCGGCTACGGTCTCACCTACGGGGACGCCGCAGTGGAAAGCGCCTCCTGCATGAACAGAACCTTCAGGGCCGGATATCCATGGAACGACTCCACGGACTGTATCCGCCTGTCGCCGGACGCCGTAGGCCTGCAGGACGACACAAGCCGACAAGACGCCGCCACGGCAGACAAAGCCAATGATACTGCCACGGCAAATGAATCAAACAGCGCTGCCGCAAACGAACCCGGCAATTCTGCCCCGGCAACAGAACAGGGCAGCTCTATTGCCGTGACCGTCACCGTGACAAACAGAAGCGACACAGCCATAGAAGAGGTGGTACAGCTGTATGTCAAGGCCCTTGACTCCCCCTATGCGCCGCCCAACCCCAGACTCTGCGCCTTCGCAAGAGTCCCTCTCTCCGGCAGGGAGAGCAGGCAGGTAGACCTGCCGCTGGGCAGGGAGGCCTTCTGCGTCATTGACGAGCAGGGCAGGAAACAGCTGGGAGGCGGACGCTTCCTTGTAAGCGCAGGGCTGGGACAGCCGGACGAAAGGACGAAGGAGCTGACGGGAAAGGAATGTGTTTCCCTCCTTATGGAGCTATAACGGGCGAGGCCGTAACGGAGGGAGGCGCAGCGGCCTTTCCGGCAGTCTCCTTTCTGTAGCGGAAGGGCGTCGTGCCATAATACTTTTAGAAGGTTCTTATAAACCGGGCAGGATCCTGATACCTTACATTTTCACACACCATCGCTATTTTCACTGCGGTTCCGGAAAGCAGCTGAGCCGCATGTAATACCGCTTTTTTTCCGGCTGCTGCGCAGGCATACAGAAAAGCAGCTATTATCACGTCTTTCCCTTCAGCCTTGTGGGGGGCACCTGCCCTCCATGGCGCAGATGACTTCAAAAAATCATGCCTATGGGCAGAAATATCGATGCGGCGGCTTTGTCGCCGGCGATAAAGCCGCCGCCGAAAACCGGGGGATCCTTATCACCCTGCCGCTGTTTCTATGTTCCGGCAATATTCTAACATCCGGAAATCAGGCTCTCAAACTCTTCAATACTCCCGGAACGCACCGCCAGCTTGTGCCATTTCCGCAGAGTTTCCAAGTCCTTCTGTTCCCGAATCCGCTTCTCCAGTTCTTCCGGAATTACGCCGATTTCATCCAGCAGTTCCATGACCGCCTCTGCCTTTCCCTCGATCTTTCCCTCTGCCTTTCCTTCCTCCCGAATGCGCTTTTCTATCTCATACCATTTCATATAGACCAGCCCCACTTCCTTGTCTGTTTTTACTTCCATCACCATCTCGTGCAGCCTAGCCAGCCCTTCAGACTTTACGTTCTCCACCGTGGAAGCCTCCATGTACTGTGCTAGCTGCTGCAGCTCCCTCGGCGGTCTCCCTTCCTTCCCTTTTGTATACAAGAATATCGTACTGGCTCCGTCCTCATAGGACATGTCCGGTTCCTCCACACAGCCGTTTTTTATGGTATAGATCATTCGATTCCTCCCAAAAGGGTCGTAAGTCGTAATGAATATAACAACCACATTCCGCAGTGCGCTGTATTCCTCTCCCACCGCCAGATTTCCCGCATCTATCTTCGCATGGTAAAACCTTGCCCTGCGGGGCAGCATCTCCACATCCCCGGTTCCGCCGTTATTGTCCGGCTCCATGTCAAAAAGCTCCCCGCCCTCCTCGTCCAGATACACGTCCAGACGTACACCATGGCTTTCCGGTTCTTCCCCGTACCAGACTTTCTGGGGTACCACCGTGAGGTGTCCCAGCTTACGTTGCAGGATACACTCCAAGATGTAGCGGGATGCCCTCTCCCCATAGGTTTTGTGGGCTGTCAGACTGTGCGCCAGAAAATCGTCTACCAGATTCATGTCTTCCAGTTTCTTCATAATTCTCCTTTCAATTTCTGGCAGGAGAATATGATACAATCATGCCGCAAACTCCTGCCTTGCAAATATAATTAGGGTTTCAAAGCATAGAGTTTCTTAGAGAAATTTAGATAGATAGAATTTCATATCACTGTGTTCAAGAAAATAATATGCTTTATAGCTATAGCATACCACAACCTCCTATATTGTCAAGTTTTTTTGAAAGAGACCGCCGCAAGAGCAGCTTGCCCTGTCGCAAAATCTTTCTGCCAGCAAAACCAGCCGGGGCAAGGCCCCGGCCCAAAATACTGCCATATGCTTATATATTCTGCCTTATCAGGCCTGCGCACATTCCGTTGCTACTCTCTCGTAGTTATATCCTCTGTCAGACAGGAGTCTGCTTTCCCTCGCCTCGAAATAGACCACGCCGTTCTTTCTCACCTGCAGCTCCAAGCACAGCCTACCCTCCATGGCTGCAGCCCTGCCGCTCTCGATATAGGGTCTGGCCGCCTCCCGAAGAAGCTTCCTCTGCTCCCCGCTCAGGTGGGCAGGCTCGCCCAGATCATGCCAGAGCTTCAGCGGATTGCAGGTTTCCTCGTCCACGGTTTTCGTCAGGAGCGTATATTCTCCCGCCGCCGGCAGAGACAGAGCAAACCTCCTGGGCTCCCTGCTCTCTCCCTCCCGGGCCACATTCCAGACGACACCCAGATAGCCTCCCTGCCCGTCCCTCATCACGACCATATCATCATCCTTATAAATACACTGCCCGCCCCTCTCCTGCAGCCTCTTATAAAAGGCAAAGGTCCAGAAGGTTGGCTTAGGGATACATCCCTCCGCCACCAACCCGAAGCCGCCGTGGAACGGAGTGAAGGGAACTCCCAGCTCCTCGAACACGTCCCCGAAGGTCCAATAGGAATAGGACTCGTTCACGTCCCCCAGCCGGGACAGCTGGTGCGCCATGAACGCCGCATTCAGGTTGGTATCGTGAATGACTCCCTTGGGCGTATAGGAGGTATTGAACTCTGTGATATGAATGGGCAGCCCCCTATATTCAGGGAAGCTATCGATAATATCCCTCGATGTCCCCAGATTGGCAAACCCGTCCTCCGGCCGCATCAGGCGGGAATAGGCATAATGCCCCTCCTCCACGGGCTGCTCAATGGTATAATGGTGTCTGGTGACAAAATCTACCGGAATGGAATTTGCGCTGCAGTATTCCAGAAAGGCCCGGATCCACTTTTCATCGGAGCCGCCGCAGACCGCAGGGCCTCCCACCTGAAACTTCGGGCTCACCGCCTTCACTGCGTCAAAGCTGCGATGAAACAGCTTAAAATATTCCTCCATGTCCGCATGCTCCCAGAATCCCCAGAGATTGGGCTCGTTCCACACCTCCACGGGCCACCGGACTACCTCCGCCTCCCCATAGCGCTCTATCAGGTGGCGCAGCAGGGCCTGCACCAGCCTGCACCATGCGTCATAATCCTTAGGAGGAGTGGTATTTCCCTTCCAGTAAAACACGGTCTGCGTCCCCCTAGCCATCTTCCCCGGCATGAACCCCAGCTCCAGAAAAGGACGCAGCCCCAGCTCCAGATAGCTGTCCATGACCCGGTCCAGATAGGTGAAATTGTACTCCTCCCTTTTCACCCCGTCCTCCTCATATTCCTGATAGATAGCCATATCGTCACAGAACAAACCATGGCCCCTGATATGCCGGAACCCGATCTCCTCCTGCACCAGCCTGAGCTGCTCCTGATACTCCTTCGTCAGAGCCAGTCCCATCCGGCCCGTGCCCACGCAGAAGTCCACATGATTATGAAACTCCGCCCTCGCCCCTTCCTCTATCACAATCTGTTTTTTCTCCATTTCCAAATCCCTTCCCTCCATTTCCTCTCTCCAAACCTATTCCCTTCCCTGCATCACACACAAGCTCAAGATAGCCCTTTCCGTCCTCTTCCCTTCCTCTCTGCGCAAACAGATACGCAAATCATCATGTTGGTTGAAGATGCATAAATCGTCATGTTGGTTGTTCAGCAGGCAAATTTTATCCGCCTTTTGCCCTTCCTCTCTTCACTCTGTGCGAGGCAGGCAGGGGGTGCCGGGGCGCCTTGCAAGGAACCTCACGGAATGCGGAGAGGAGACATGGACGGGTCGCATCCAATGATGCGGCCCATCCACGCTATGGCTCCTCGGAGCGCCATGGAGTGACCGCACAAGGCGCCCCGGCACCCCTTGCCGTCCCTCACACCACAATTCCCTCTTTACAGCCCCCCGCCACCCCTCTATAATAGTCTTAACCGACCCCGACCGCCAGCCCACAGCTGTCGATCGTCAATTTCAAAGCTCAACCCTTAGCCGCCATTCACCAGCCGCCAACTATCACCAGAACCTGAAGCCTGCCTCAAAAGGAACCCCAGAGGAAACCCGCCACAAGTGGAAAACCGCCTCGGAATCCCCCGAAGGGAAAACAGACGCTTCAACACGGAGGTCCCATGAACCACATTTATTTTGCCGGATATGACGCACAGCATCCCGACGATTTCATATTTGACGTCCCGGAGGGCTACGACTGCTATCTCTTACTGCTCACCACCACGCCTGCCAGATTCTGGGTGAACGGACAGACGGAGGAATATCCCGCCCACTGCGCCATTCTCTACCCGCCCCGCCGCAGGATCTGGTACGGCGCCAGCGGACAGCCCTACGGAAACGACTGGATGCGCTTCACATCGGATGAGCCCTTCATCCGCCATTTCCCCCTTCCGGCCTGCCCCTTTCCGGTGTCAGACCCGGCCTACTGCCACAGCCTTTTTCAGCTGCTGATCTGGGAGAACGCCCGGCTGCCGGAAGCATCCGTTCCTCACCGCCAGGACTTCCATAACCCGCCACAAGGGAAAAATACCTCCTCAGACGCCCATACTCCGGCGCAAGGGAAAAATACCCCCTCAGACGCCCATACTCCGGCACAAGGGAAAAATCTCCTCTCAGACGCCCATACCCCGGCCCAAGAGAAGAACTCTCCAGCAAGCTCCGACATTCCGGCCCAAGGAAGGCTCTCCCCCACGGACTTCCCTGTCCAGGCCCAAGAGAAAGCCTCCCTGGCAGGCCCCGACGACCAGATCATTTCCCAGCTGCTGCGCATCCTTTTCACAAAGCTTCAGAGCGACGTCCTGCACCATGCCGCCTCGCCCCATGACCACGATCTTCTGACCCTGCGCAGACAGATCCTCAACGCCCCCCAGCTTCCCTGGAGCGTGTCGGAAATGGCAGCGCAGCTCCATGTCAGCCCGGGACACCTTCACCTGCTCTACAAGCAGAAATTCGGCATCTCCTGCATGGACGACGTGATCGACAGCAGAATCCGGAAGGCAAAGGATCTGCTGGTCTTTTCCGACCACAGCATCGCCGAGATCGCCTATCAGGCCGGCTACCAGAACGTGGAGCATTTCTGCCGGCAATTCCGCAGGCTCACGGGACAGACCCCCGGCAGCTTCCGAAAGGAGCACACAGGCCCCTGAAATATCTCCTCCGCACCTGACGCTACACGCCCAGCAGCCACCGGATCCCCGGCTCCAGATGCTTGTTCCAGTAGCCGAAGTCATGGTTCCCCGGGCCTTCCGTGTAGCTGTGCTCCACCTTCTGCTCCTTCAGGAACGCCGCGAACCTCCTGTTCCTTTCCAGAAGGAAATCCTGCTCGCCGCAGGCCACGTAAAACCGGGGCATGGCTGCCTCCCGGCTCTTAATGTCAAGAATCAGCTTCTCGGGATTCACGTCCCTGTCCATGGCCGTGTCCGGATCGCCGAACATCAGCTCATAATATTCATAATTCGCCACACCGTTATCCTCCCCCGGCTTCATGCTGCCGAGGCCATAGACGATCAGGGCAGAGGACAGCGCCATGGCTCCCCCGAAGGTATCCGGAAACTGCAGGGCCGTGTGGATGGCGCCAAAGCCCCCCATGGAAAGCCCTCCGATGAAGGTGTCCTCCCTCTTGTCAGACAGTCCGAAGGTCTTCCTCACATAACGGATCAGCTCCTGCCCCACGTAGGTTCCATACTGCCTGCCCGTGGCCTTCCCGTCCAGATAAAAGCTGTTCTCCCCCGAGGGCAGCACAATGCACAGATGATACCTCTGGGCCAGCTCCGCCGCCGCACTGTTCCACAGCCAGTCACCGCTGCAGCCGCAGTACCCGTGCAGCAGCACCAGCAGCTTCATGGGCGCCGCCCCTTGGGCTGCGTCCCCCTCGTTTGGCAGCACGATGCGAAACGAGGCGTTCCGCCTCAGACAATCCGAAAAAAACTCAAAGCTCCCTATTGCCATAATCAACCTCCCTCTTTCCTGTCATCTGTCGATCTCAATCTTCTTATAGGGCTGTCTGCATGATCTGCTCATTTCTCTTCCACTTCCACCTGCAACATGACCTCCCTCAGCTCAGGGGCCAGATCCCGCTCCGCCGACAGGTCAAATACCGGCTCTCCCTGTATGTCAAAATGCACCCGCCTGATGCCGTCGCAGCGCAGATGAGACTCCAGCGCAGTCTCCCCGTGGTAGGCGATCATCAGGTTCCCCTCCTCGTCCACGTAGAAGGAATGATGCCCCGGGCCGTATTCCCCCTTCACGGAATAAAAGGAAAGCACCGGGCTGCCGCTCTTCCTCCATACTGATACATCTGTCAGATCCTGATTCTCATCCGCCGTCAGAAGTCCCAGCACATAGGTATAGCCGTTGGCCGCACCGCCGGAATAGGCCAGATACACCCTGCCGTCCTTCACAAAGCCGTGAGGGCCCTCGTTATTGATGGTTCCGCTCACGTTCTCCCAGCCAAAGAGCGGTCTGGAAAGCAGCACCGGCTCTCCTGCCAGTCTCCATGGCTCCGCCTCCTCTGTCCTTGCGATGTAAAGCATAGAGCCCGTGTCCTTCGGCGTTCCGATCCCCCTACGATAGGACCAGACCATATAGGAATTTCCCCCGGCCCTCAGATAGGTCATGTCCAGCGTGATTCCGTCCGGGCTCAAGGGGCTGCCGTCCCTGCGCACCGCCTTCACCGGCTCCTCCCAGTCAGAGGCCTCCGTGATGTGCCCGCCCCTCTTCAGCCGCATCAGATGGCACTGGGGCCCCCACACCTTTCCTCCCACCGCAAACAGAATATAGAGCCCTCCGCCGATGACATGGAATTCCGGGGCCCAGAAGGTCTGTATAAAGCCCTTTTCCTCATCCACCCCCAGAATCAGGTGCTCCTGCGCCTCAAAAAGAGCCTCCACGGTGTCCGCCTCCCGCACGTAGATGCCGACGTCGTTCCGGTTGTCATTGGTGCCCAGGAAATACCATTTCCCCTGCCACGGGAAAATCACCGGGTCGCCATAGCCCTTCAGCAGCGGAAAGGGAAACTCCCGGCTGCAGACCTTTCCCCTGACACGGTATGTACCGGGTGTCTTCCAGTCTATCCCCTCTGTGTCCCAGCAGACCCTCTTGCAGGCCGTGGAACCGTCGGAATACACTGCCTGCGCCGCCACGGCCCTCAGCTGCTCCTCCCCTGAGATGCGGACCCTCTCCGGCAGGCGAAGCTCTGTATTATGGATCTGCGTCCAGCGCTGCACGATCCTGTCGCAGAGGGCCGGGCTGATTTCCATAGCAGAGCCCTGCACCGTCTCCCCCTCCACGAAATGCAGCTCCTGCCAGGCGTCCTTTGCCGCCTCCCACAGAGCCTCCCATTCCGGGCCCTTCTTCTCCATGGCCACAGCCGCTTCAAACTCCCGGAAATCCCGGGTCCGCCAGAGCAGCGCCACTTCCGGTTCTTCCGTTTCCCCGTTTTCCTTCACTCTGTCCGCCAGAATTCCGAAGCCGCCCCGGGGCAGCCGAAGAATCCGGGGATTCCTCGCCCCCTTGGGGACGATGGTATCCTCCCCGGAGATCTCCGCCTCCGCAAACAGGATGCCGTAATTCCCGTGAAGGGCGTGATACTGCTCCCCGTTTCTGCTGTAGGCAAGATGTACGCTGTAGGCCAGCCCCTCCGGATAGTCCTCGGGAGACACCCTCCGGGTATAGGCCAGCAGCCTTGCCTCTTTTTCCTCATAAACCACCATGATCCGCTATCTCACTCCTTCCCGTTTCATTCATGTGCTTTGTCTTTCTGTCCCTTCTGCTCATCTCTCTCATTCCGCATGCCTATTGGGAGCCATGTTTCTTCCTCACGCCTTTTCAGACTCAAATCTCTTCAGTGCCATATCCCTTCCTCACGTCTCTTCAGGCACATATCTTTTCAGACCCGTGCCGCTTCCGCTCACGCTTCCTCGCCCTTCCGGAAAAAGATCTGCAGGGCGTGATAGAGGTGCAGCTGCCATGCCTTCATGTCATGAACACCTCCGGGAATGGTGAAGAAATCGTAATTCTCTCCCCTGACCAGCTGCGGGCAGGCCTGCTCCGCCTTCTCCATGATCTCCTTATGCTCCTCGTAGGCGATATCCTTGTCTCCATTGCAGCAGAAAAGATAATCCAGCCCCAGTCCCTTTTCCTCCATCCCGGCAAGGGTCTGGCCGATGCGCTCCACCTCCTTGTCCCGGACGCCCCACGGGCCGCAGCATCCGGAAAAAGGCCCGTACCATGAAAACAGATCATAATTGCGGTAAAACGCCGCTCTGTAAGTGGTCATGGAACCCAGAGACAGACCCGCAAAGGCCCTGTGCCCTCGTGTCCTGACCAGATTCTCCTCGGACACGTCCCCGCCCGCATAGGTGGAAAAGGCGGCCTCCACCGCAGGAATCAGGTCTTTTCGCAGCTCGTGGCAGAAATGCTCCGTGATAAACTCGGCGTCTCTGTCCACATCCTCCCCCCGGTAATAAGTGGGGGCCACGATGATACAAGGCTCGCAGACCTGCTTTTCCATCATGTTGTCCAGTATCGTCACCGTGTCCGGGAAGGTCTTGAACCACCAGTCCTCGTTCACTCCCCCGCCGTGAAGCAGGTACAGCACATCATAACGCCGGGCCGCATCGTAACCATGGGGCAGATACACCCATGCTCCCTTGTGCAGCGGCCGGCTGCCCTCCTCGTCATAGGTCTGCGTGTCATATTCAAACCGCCTCACCTCTCCGCATGCACTGGCTTTTTCAAGCATATCGGCAGGCATCTCATATACATATTCCATCCCTTTTCTCTCCTTATGGTTTTCCCTTTTTATCGTTTTCCGCTTCTTAATCGACTTTTGCTTTTTCTTGCCAAAAATCCCCATTCAATAAATCCGATAGTTCCCGCTCAGTGCCAGCAGTGCGAACAGATACAGACAGTTGTCATAATATCTCCTTTCGCCCCTGCGCAGCGGCTGGTTCCAGAGCCATTCCACCCACTGCTTCGCCACGCCCCAGTCGCTTTCTCTGTCCTCCAGCCCGTCCGGAGCCACGGTCAGCGCTCCCTGCGCCGTGGCCGCCAGCAGTCCCAGCGGATGCAGCACCGTCTTGTCCACCGGCGTGCCGTCCACCTCGTACACACATCTGGCCGCCTCCAGATCCGTGCCCAGAAACCGCATCAGCCGCAGGGGAGCGCCGTAATGCCCTCCGTCCTTCCCGAACCAGGCACAGTCCAGACCGATGTTGGCCGCCGTCCTATAGGCATCGCTGTAGAACTGGTCATGCTTGTCCCCCCATGGCAGCTTCCTGCTCATGGGGCTTCCGTCGAACTCCCCGTACTCCGGATTCATCCCCGTGACGGCATGGCAGGCCTTTGCCAGATAGCTCCTGCTGGCGTCCGCCGCCTGCTTCCAGAATCCCCTGTCCTCCTCGTCCGCCCAGAGAGCGAAAAGCTCATAAAAATGAGGCAGGTGATAGGAGGGATCCGTAAAGCCGCAGCCGGGCACGAAAAGGATCTGCCTGTTCTCCCGGTTCCACATGGGCGCACCGGGCCGACCGTTCTCCCCCTTGTGGAGGCAGGCCCGGAGAATCCTCCTGGCCTCCTCGGAATACTGAAAGATCCCTTCACCGTCTCCCCATCTGTGGGAGGCAAAGAACAATGCCATGGCATAATACTCCTCCCCGTCCGGGGCAGGCCCATAGGCATTCTTCTTCCCGTCGGTGGCGCAGCTCCACGCAAAATACCCCTCGTTCTCCCCCTCCTCCATGTACATATAGGTTCTGGACCACTTCCAGATACGGTCAAACTCCTCCTTCCAGTCCAGCTGCACGCACATCATCATGCCGTAGGACATGCCCTCCGTGCGGGCGTCATGGTTTCCCGTGTCCTCCAGATATCCCATGTCCTCTCCCACCGGATGATAGATGCGCTCCTCCTCGCTGCCATGGAAGAAAATCTCCGCCGCCGACCGAAGCTTTCTCTGAATCTCCTCTTGGCTCTTTCCTGTCTCCGCAAACAAATTGCGGTATGTACCCGTCTCAAATCCGCTCATTTCGTACCTTCCTCCTCTTTGAATCCGTCCATGCCCCTCCCGGAGCCCGTTCCCCGCTGTCTTCCTCACTCTTTTTTTAGTTTAATCCATTCTGCCCTGGAATGCCATGACCGATTCTGTGTTATAATTGATTTATCCTCGTCTTTTTTCATGGCTGACGCCAGTTCGCAGATCTTCCTCCCGCACATCCCCACGCACATACCGAGGCTCTCTGAAATATACTGAAAAACACCGAAAACCCCAACGAAACCATGGGAACTCAGCAAAACACCCAAGTTCCCTGCCCCAGAGAGAGAAACCCGAAAAAAGAGCCCCCCAAGAACGGAAAGGTCCCTTGGGATCTATTTCCGTTATTGATGATATATATTTTTCACACTTTATCTGCAGGCACTGCGTTCCCGTCCTCCGCCACTTATGGGGCCCCTTCGCAGCATCATTTTTCGGATTGATTTTCGGATTCTCATATAAAAATCATTGTATTCCTGATTGAGCAGTGCTATAATGCAAAAATGCACTTCGTAACATACCATACTTCATTAACATACTTAAACATACTTTAGCGCAATCATGCGGGGAGGCATCCTATGAAAAAGAAAGGGTTCATTCGTATCACGGCAATGCTGATGGCGTCAGTCCTCTTATGCACTGCCTGCGGCGGTTCCGAGGGAAGAGCCACCACCATGTACCTGATGCAGACAGTGGGCACGGTGGAGGTGGCCAACGAAAAGGGCAAGGCCGTGGAAGTGGCGGAGCAGCTGAAGCTCTACAGCGGCTATGATCTGGACACCGCCGAGGAAAGCTATGCCTGGATTAATCTGGACAATGTAAAACTGACGAAGATGGACGAAAAGAGCGCCATAGAGATCCATAGGTTCGGAAAGACGCTGGAGATTCAGGTCATCTCCGGGAGCTTCTACTTCCACGTGACGGAGCCTCTGGCAGAAGACGAGACTATGAACATCCGTACCTCCACCACCATGATCGGCATCCGGGGCACCTGCGGATGGGTGACGGTGGACGAGCATGACCATCTGCGTCTCTATATGCTGGAGGGCACGGTGCAGTACGACTACGAGGATCCGAACACGGGCGAGCTTCAGTCCATGGAGGTCTCCGCCGGCCAGACTGCGGAGCTTATAGACATGGGTGACGGAACCTTCCGGCTGGAGATCGATTATCCTTACGTCATGGAAATTCCTCTTTTCATACAGAACGAGGTTCTTGAAGCAGATGTGCTCATGTATCTGGAAGAGCTGGGAATCGCCCCGGACTTTGACAGCGCAGGCAGCGGTTCAGAACCAGACGGCAACAGTCCTTCGGGGGCTGAATCAGAAAGCGGGGCGGCTGGCGGATCTGAGGAAGGCGGCACCAGTGAAAGCGGGGCGACAGAGAGCGAAAGCACACCGCAGGACGTGACGCAGGCCACCATGACCATGCCCGTTACGGCAAGCGAGATCTTTTCCGAGCTATGGTCCGGAAAGGAGCAGACTCTGACCGTGGAGTCCGGCGGCGAGGAGACCACTCTGGAAATTGATTTCATGTCTGTTCCGGAGGGGAAGACCCTGATCTTAGGGGAGGGCATCAACGTGACGCTGGTCTACCCTGAAGACTTTGAGGAGAAGGCCAGCAATCTGGACGTGATGGGAAATATGGTGATAAACGGCAATCTGACCACGGACGAGGGAGAGCTGATGCTGGAGAGCGGCACCCTGCAGGTCAACGGCTCCGTCACTCTGGGGGCCGCAGCCTCCATCATCATGTCCAGCAACATCCGCCCGGATGTGGCGCCCAAGCTCATCGTCACTGAGGGCATCGTGAATTATGGCAGCATCTATCTGTACAGAGGAACCATTGAGGCCGATATCGCCGTAAAGGCCGGCAGCACCGTGAACCAGTTCGGTGACATCATCGGAGAGATCTCCTATGAGGGCGGCAGCCTATTTGACAGAAGATAAGGAAAGCGCTTACGCTGCCTGTCGACTGGGCCGGGGCTCTTATAGAGAGTCCCGGCCCATGCTTTATACTGCATAACGCTGAATGCTGCCTAATGTAATCATGCGATTGAACCAGTCAGCGTTATGCAGTCTGGTTTCACGGCAAGTGAAATCGTTAAGCAGTATAAATGAAAATCCACCGCTTTGTTCCAGAAGACAGTCCTCATGAATTCAGCCGCTTTGCCCCAGGGGGCAGTCCTCATGACTTTTAGCCGATCCGCTCGAAAAGGCAGTCCTCATGAAAAGGTTTCACCACGAAGGAATCTGCGCCCAGCTCCAGTGCCTGCCTCACGCAGCTTGCCTGCGCCAGTGCCGAGAGCATGATCACTTTCACCGGATAGCCCTTCTCTCTGATCTTCTTCAGCGTCTCCATGCCGTCCATGACCGGCATCACGATGTCCAGCACACATACGTCCACATTCTCATTCTGCAGTATGTCCAGACATTCCCGACCGTTCCTTGCCAGCAGGACAGTATGCCCCTTCTTCGTCAATATATCCTCCAGCAGCCCTCTCAGGAAATCTGCGTCATCTGTCACAAGGACTTTTTTGCCTTTTCCTGAGACAGAGGCGGGAACGTAATCAAAGATACTGTCCGCCTGACTCTGGTTCAGTATTCTGTCAGTGGGCTCCCCGCAGTCCCGGCACGTGCCGGACAGCCTGACACCCAGCAGTTCATCTGTAGATATCTGCAGCGCCTCCGCGATCTGAGGCAGCATGGCGATGTCCGGATAGGAGATGTTCATCTCCCATCTGGACACGGCCTGAGGCGTGATGTTCAGCTGCACCGCCAGCTCCGCCTGCGTGAGATTCCGTTTCTGCCTCCTGCATTTTATCACTTCTCCAATATTCATAACCCTTCCTTTCTGCATCCTCCGTCCCGCCGGGGCCTCCCCTCTGTGGAACCGATGCCTTTCCGTTTGATTATGAATTCAGTGTATCATGCAATCTGAACCTGCGTCAAACAATCTGCAATTGTCCTCTTTTACTCGATCCCCTTCTACTCGTCCCACACCGACTCATCCTGCATGGCTCCCAGATAGGCGGGCTTGGGCTCCATGTCCTCGTCGAACATCAGGGCGGACTCGTCCTTGCGCCATGACAGTGCGTCGTTCAGGCCCCACACCGTCACGTTGGTTATGGGCCAGCCCTCCTCCTGCAGGTTCTGCATACCCCTGAAGAAGGACTTGTACTTGCTGCCCTGCGTCCGGAAGGAGCCCTTGCCGCTCTCCTTGACCCCGATGTCCAGCTCCGTGGCCTGCACCTCATAGCCCTCCTCGCAGAACTCCTTGGCGGCCAGCATGAACGTGAAGCGTATGTCGTCGGTAACGGAAAGATGGGACTGCATGCCGATCCCGTCGATAAGCCCCTCCTCCTTGGCCTGCTTCAGGTGATCCAGAATCAGCTTCGTCTTATGCATGCACCCATAGTCGTTGTAAAACAGCTTCATGTCCTCGGAGGCATATCTGCGGGCAAAGACAAATGCATGATAGTAATAGTCGTCCCCTACCGTGTCATACCATCGGTTGTCCTTCATGCGGACCCCGTTCTCGTCCCCGTTTCCCACGTCAAAGGCCTCGTTCACCACGTCCACCGCATAGATCAGCCCCGGATAGTTCTCCTGAAAATAGCCCAGCACGTCTGCAATGTAGTTCTCCATCCGGGTCAGCATGGTCTCCCTGTCCACCAGTTCTCCATTGTCCGTGTAGTCCTCGGTGAAAAACCATTTCGGCGTCTGGCTGTGCCACACCAGCGTGTGGAAGCGTATCTTCATATCGTGCTTCAGCGCAAACTCCACCGCAGGCATACAGTTGTCAAAATGTACCGCCGCACGGAGATAAGTATTCTCCAGATCCGCCTGACTGGCCTTCTTGTCCAGCAGGGAGTCCGGCTTCATCTCGTTCTCGCAGGTGATGCTGTTGAAATTGTCCACAATCACCTGCTCGTACTCCTCAATATGGCTGAACACGTAATTGGGAAGCGCCACCCCTATGGGGAAATTCTCCTCATACAGCTGGGCCAGCCCGGTGACCTGCCCTTCCTCCGCCGAAGCAGAGCCGTCCCCGGAGCCCTCTCCGCCGTCCTTCGATGCGCCTGCCGCACCCGCTTCCGTTCCGGTCACTGCGCCCTCTCCCTCAGAGGCCCCGTTCGTCCCGGCTCCCTCCGCACCTGCCCCGGAACCGTTTTCCGTATCTCTGTCCTCCGATGCAAGGGAGTCCTCCGGCTTGTTTCCCTCTTCCATCTGCGTATTCCCTCCCGATTCCGAATCCTTCCCCTCTTGCCTGCCGCAGGCCCCGAAGCTGAAAAGCAGGGCTGCCGCCGTCACGGCCAAAATCCATCTTCTCATCCCAGACACATCCCTCCGCTGTCAATCCATCTCTATCCTTATCATGCACTGCGGCTCCGGCCCCAGACCATCCGCCGACATTTGTTGTTCCGGCATTTGCTGTGATCTTTATCCATGCCACGAGCCGCCTCTTCCCCGGCCCCCTGCGCCCGGGTTCCGCCCTTATAAAGCGAAAACAAGGAGGAGCAGTACCCGGATATACCGCTCCCCCCTGTCCATTTCTTGTCAGCCGCCCCGGGGCAGCTTCACATATATCACCTGATTACTTGTTGGCCTCGTCCAGCTTCGCCTGCCACTGGGCTCTCACAGCCTCTGCGATCTGTGCCGGCGTGTTCTCCTTGCTGATCTGATAGAAGATATCATCTGCCAGATTGATGGAGTCTACAAGCACATTGTAAGTAGGCTTCGGGCTGTTCATCAGAGTCGCAACCGTGTCGTCCACAGACTCCAGATCATCGAAATTCTTGTAGCTGTTTACCAGATCGGGCACATAATCCTCGAACTCCGGAACAGGAGCTGTCCAGAGGTCATATGCAAAGGCGATCTTCCATGCCTTGTCAGCATCGTAGCAGGCAGGTATCACAACAGAAGGGTCATCCGCAACAGGGTTCACATAGCCGTCGGCCTTGGGTCCTTTGGGGAAGCAGACAAAGCCAAGTTCATCTTCCATGCTGGAGGTCAGATCGGATGCTCTCCAGAGCTCGCCGGGATAGAAGCATCCCTTGCCTTCCTTATATGCCGTCATGAAGTAATCCCATGCAGCGTCTTCCGGATAGGACAGATGGGCATCGTACTTATCCCAGATATCCAGAGCCCAGTTGAGGGCTTCCATGGTCTCGGCGCTCTCAAGGGAATTGATCAGGGTGCCGTTCTCGTCTACGCCTACGAAATCGCCGTTGTTGGTATGGACAATGATCTCGTACCAGATGGTGTTTCTGCAGGCCATGCCGTAAACATCAGGCACACCGTCGTTGTCGTTGTCCTTCTGCACCGTGGCGCAGACTTCCTCGAACTTCTCCCATGTCCACTCGCCGTTGGCCTGCCACTTGTACAGATCATCGGGATCGATTCCCGCATCCTTCAGGATTCTCTTGTTGAAGTACACGCCTCTTCCGCCCACGCCTTCATTGTAGCGGATGCCGTATGTCTTTCCGTTCATGGTGAACATTTCCGTAACGCCTGAATGCCACTTGGGATCCGTCAGGTCAAGGCAGTCCAGAGTGGAAAGGTCGTATGCCAGATTGTTCTTCAGCGCCGACTGGAGCTCCGCCCCCTTATAGAGCCAGAAGATATAGTAATTGTCATCCCCGCCCTCTGAGACATAATTCACGAAATCCGTGGGAACCGTTTCCCATGTGCTGATGCCCTTCAGCTCAAAGGTGAAGTTGTAGGTCTCCTGCAGCCACTCATGGTATGCGTCGCGGGCCTCATCATAAGCGGTTTTTTCCTTCTCCCCGTCAGCTGAATGATCCGACCAGTCACGCTGGATAATATGGATCCCGCCCAGATCGATAGGGTTGCCGTTGGCATCCTTCTTGACAGTGTAAGGCCCCAGATCCTCCTCCTGAGAAGACTCTTCGGAACTGTCAGGCGTCTCCTCGGACTTGCTGGGCTCCTCGGATTTGCTGGGTGTCTGGCTGGAAGGTGTTGTAGAGCCCTCACTACCCCCCCTAGATTCGTCGTCGTTTCCGCAGGCAGCCATGCTCATCACCAGAGAAGCCGCAAGCAGAACACTGAACAGTTTGCGAAATACTTTGTTTTTCATATTCATCCTCCTTTTAAAGATTATTTATACCAATCCCGGCTTGTCTCCCCAACCTACATGCTCCGGTCACAAGAAGCAGGAGACACCGGAAAACAGTATCGATTAATTATCGGCCATGCCCTACAGCGCCTTGTAGGAAAAGCTTCTGTACAACGCCCCCTCCTGAGACTCTGCGCCCTCGGCCACGGCATAGAGTCCTATGCAGCAGCCCACGAAGCCTCCCGAGACTTCCGTGGACAGGCTCCTGATATCCAGATCCCTCGCCAGAGCCAGTTCTTCTCCCTCCGTCCCCAGCAGCCCAGCTGTGGCCAGAAGTCCCTCCACCCGCAGGAAGATCCTGATCTCCCCTTCCGGGACAGGTTCCCCGCCCATACAGCGGTCTGTGCCATCCTGACAGAGGATTACCTCCCCCCGGCCGTCGGTCACCTCCAAGCGGAGCTGATACCGGTCGCTCTGCACCAGAGCCAGCCCGGCCCTTCGGCCCTCCCTCAGGTTTGCCGTGCACAGCCCGGCCTCCACCCAAAAGGAATGATGCTGCTGGCGGATCGCTATGAATGAAGGGCTTGCGGTTTCCTTCAGGGTATGGGAGCCGAATCTCAGATGCAGGCCCTCCCCCTTCACAAGGCGGCACATCCCCTCCTCGGGGTTTCGGAGGAACAGGAACTCGTCCCCCAGCTGCTCCATTTCGCCGAAGCGATATTCTCTGTCGCTGCCCGGCACGCAGGTCCTGCCGCCGGTCCTGCAGGTATAGGAGTCCCTTTCCTTACAAGGATCCCACGGTGGAAGGTCCACCTCCACCTCTTCCGTCAGCATCCCTATGCCGGGGTTGACCACGGGCCAGCCGTTTTCCCACACCACCTTCGCCAGAAAAGTCTCCCGGCCCATGGTGGTATATCCCTCCATGGGGCGCACTGCCAGCATGACCATATACCAGTCGCCCCCCGGCGTCTCGATCATGTCCGCATGCCCCACATAGCGGATGGGATAATCCTTCCCCAGATGTCTGTGGGTCAGGATGGGATTGCAGGGGTTGTTCTCATAGGGCCCCCAGATATTCCTGCTGCGGCATACCGTCACCGCATGATCCGGCCCCGTCCCCCCTTCCGCATTCATGATGTAATAATAACCGTCCTTTTTGTAGAGATGGGGGCCTTCCGGCCAGATCACGTTCCGCATGGCTCCGTTCCACACGTCCCTGTGCTCCCCCACCAGCTCCATGGACTCCGGATCCAGCTCCTGAATCCAGATATACCAGTCGCCGTTGTACTTACACCCCTCCGGGTTCGGATGGGTTCCTATATAATAGCATTTTCCGTCTTCGTCAAAAAACAGGCTGGGATCGATGCCTTCCGCCCCCCGGATGTAATGGGGTTCGGACCATGGCCCTTCGGGATCCTCCGCCGTCACGATGTAGTTGCCCCCATGGGACACATTGGTGCATATCACGTAGAATCTGCCCTGATGGTACCGTATAGTGGGGGCGAACAGCCCTCCCGAATGCTTTGCTCCCTGCAGGGGCAATTGGGATGCCCTGTGCATGGCGTTCCCGATCTGTTCCCAGTGCGCCAGATCCCTGCTGTGCATGATGGGCAGCCCCGGGAAATAGGCAAAGGTGGAATTCACCAGATAATAATCCCCGCCCGCCGTACACAGGGAGGGATCCGGGTAAAAGCCCGGCATAATAGGATTCTTTGCATATACTGACATAATAAACCGCCTCCTTCCCGCCTCTGCGGGCCTCCGCCGCCTTCTGCGGGATGTGTTCTCTGCGGGACATCTTCTCTGCTTTACATTTTCTCCGCCTTATATCTTCTCCACCTTACATCTTCAGCCCGGAGCTGCTGAGGCTCTCCACGAAGCCTTTCTGGGCAAACAGGTAGATGACCAGCAGCGGGACAATGACCAGCAGCGTCCCCGTGGCGATGATACAGTTGGTATAACCTATGGTGGCCCCGCTGGGCTGCCGCAGGACGCTGGTGAGATACATGTTCAGCGTTTCCCCGATCCTCGTCAGCTGGGTTGACAGCAGGTTGATATTTCCCAGAAACGTCCGGGTGTAAAAGCCGTCCGTCCACTGCCAGACAAAGGAGAACAGGAAGCAGGAGGTGATGATGGGGGTCGCATCCGGCAGCATGATGCGGATAAAGGTCCTCAGAGTACCACAGCCGTCCACATAGGCCGCTTCCTCCAGCTCCTTGGGGATATTGCGGAAGAACTGACGGATCATATAAATGTAAAGCCCGTTCTTCAGCCCCATGCAGGTGGCGCTCATGAGATAATAGGGAGCCACGGATCCTCTCAGGTTAAGGGACTCCCCCCTGAGCAGGCTGATGATCCCCAGAATGTCGAAATACCTGAAATGCAGGTACAGGGAGGTGGACACCGTCTGTGGCGGTATGACGATGACCAGGATGACACAGGCGAACCAGAACTTCTTAAGGGGGAACTCAAATCTGGCGAACCCGTATCCCACCAGAGTACACACTGCGATCTGGAGCAGCGCTATGGTCAAGGACACAACGACGGTATTGAGCAGGGTCTTTGTGTAATCCATGAATCCCATGGCAAGCTGGTAATTCGCCGTGGTGAAATGGGCGGGAACCGCAATGATGGTGGCATCATACAGATCCTCCTCCGCCATGAAGCTGATGGAGATCTTGTTGAAGATCGGCTGCAGGATCAGGAAGCACATGCCGAAGAGCAGCACCATCCTGACAATCCGCATAAAGACATTCAGAGTCGTCTTCTTCAGCAGATATCCATTTGATTTCCGGTTCCGCTCCCAGAAACTGTCCGTCTTTCTTTTGCCCTTAGTCATAATAGTAGACCCCCTTCGAGATGAAATATGAGGAAACCGCTATGATCGCAATTACAATCAGGAAATACACCAGCCGTAATTTGCAGAACCCAGATTTGACAAAAGTTCTACCACAA
>CANOFQ010000007.1 GCA_947565325.1 uncultured bacterium | reverse complement strand
ACTTATCGGAGTTTGTCTTCGGCGCACCGCAGCACGGTCATGGATTTTATGGGTTCATTTTGCTTCTGTGCTGTATCTGGTGCCATAGACCTTTCAGGTCATAGGCCCTATTGATATTATACACTATTTTATCCGAAAGCCAAGGTCACAAATACAATTTTCCGAAGTTGTTTTTCCGGGCTGCTTTTCACTGTTTCATTGCTTTTTCACCGCACATTTGCTATACTGGAGCTGTTCTTGGATGTACCGATGAGAAAGACGGGAGAGGAGACGGAAAAAATGGGAGAGAGCATTGCCGTAATTCTATTTACTGCCTCAGGCTTTTTGGCCATAGTCGTGAGTCTGGCTGTCAAGCACAGATTCGCTTCAAGGATTGCAACAGTCACCACTGCGGCGGCGGCCATAGGAGGGTTCCTGATTTATGGCTACGGCTTCTCGCAGCAGACGGACTTCCTTCTTCTGGCGGTCATGAGAGCGGTGATGGGGGTTCTCGGCATGTTTTTGGGCCGCAACGATTTTTCCGCCGTCAGCGGCACTCCCTTGTTCCAGTCCTATGTAAGCCAGTTTCTTTTCTGGCTTGCCCATTTTCTTGCCTTATATTCCACTGCCAGCGCCGCACTTACCACCATCGGCGCAGGTGCGCTCAGGAGACTGCGCCTCTGGCTGGCCTGTCGGAAGGACATCACTCTGCTGTACGGTGTCAATCCGGATTCCGTTTCCTTCGGCAAGAAGCTTATAGCGGCAGGGGCTCCCTCTCCTCTTTATGTAGATGATTCCTCCGCATCAAATCTGGCTAACGCCGTAGCCGCCATGGGCAGCGTGCTGGACAGTGAGCCGGGCGCCGTCACGCCGGATGCACATTTTCTGAAAAAGCTTCGCATGCGGCCGGGCAAAAAACATCTCACACTCTATGCGCTGCACAAGGATGCCGCCCAGAATCTACGGTACGCCACCGCACTGGCGGATGCCCTGAAGCAGGCCCGGATCCGCCCCCAGCAGACCTCGCTCTCCATCTTTGGGGCCGAGGACGCAGACGGCCGTCATCTGCAGGCATACGGCGAGGCCTACGGTTATGGCAGCGTGGTTACATTTGACGATGCCTCCCTTGCGGCAAGGCTGCTGATTCAGGAGCATCCTCCCTGTGACTCTGTCTCCTTTGACGAAACAGGCCGGGCCACGGAGGACTTTGAAGCCTTGGTGATCGGCTTCGGCCGGGTGGCCCAGGCCGTGCTGCGCCATCTGGTGATGCATGGACAGTTTGAGGGCAGCCACTTTCGTCTGGCCGTGTTCGCCCCCGACTGTCAGCAGGTGAATGGCTGGTTTCTCTCCTACAACTATGCCATTACGAAGAATTACGACATTTCCTTCCACTCCCACGATGCCCGCAGCGCCGAGATGTACCGGTATCTGAATTCACAGAAGAACTCTCTGAAATACGTGGTGGTCTGCACCGGCGACGCAAGGCTGAACCAAGAGATCACAGAAGAAATCAGCCGCTATCTCACAAGGATCCGCTGTGGGGCTTCCGTGCACCAATGCTCCTATCAGGGGATCGTCTCACCTTCCGAGGCAGGCCTTCCCCCCAAGCAAAAAGGTCTGTACACCCCTGAGGTGCTGTGTACCCACAAAATGGACCGGATGGCCATGACGCTGAACCACCTCTATTGCGGGGACAACGGGCTTACTCCCGAGGAGAACTGGCTGCACTGCGACTATTTCAGCCGGATCAGCAGCCGGGCCTCGGCCGATTTTATCCCTGCGCTGCTCCGGGCTGCCGGCAAAACGCCTGACCAGGCTCTGGCCGGGGAATGGGATCTGTCTCCCCAGCTGCTGGAAAACCTCAGCCGTACAGAGCATCTCCGCTGGTGTGCTTTCCATTATGTAATGGGGTATGATGCGATGGATGAAGAGACCTTTTCACAGCGCTGCCGTCAATATCAGGCCCAGAAGGCCTCCGAGGGCCACAGCTCCCTGCGCATCGGAAAGGATTCTTCCCTCCGCCTTCATGCATGTCTGGTTCCATGGGAGCGTCTGGACGAGCTCTCTGCGGCGGAAAACGCCGTCACGGGCGGAAATGTGAATTATAAAGCCATGGACTCCAACAATGTGCTGGCCGTTCCGAAGCTTCTGGAGGCCGGCCTGCATTCCAGGCCCTGACATTGCCGGCCATGGCATTGCAATCATTTGCACCGGCGGCTCCCTGTGTCATCGATCCGGCACTGTCCGCTCTGTGTTTCATCGATCCCGCACTGTCCGCTCCGGCGCACCCACTCTGAATCAGAAAGGCTGGTGAACCTTTGTGAAAAAAATCTGGCTGAAACGGTGTCTCTTTCTGGCGCTGGGCTGCGGCTGCTATCTTGCTCTGCTGCAGCTTCTGATATACATAGAGTCTTTCTCCGAGAACCCTTCCATCACCAACATATGGGAAGCGATCTGGTTCTCTCTGGTGACCATCACCACCGTTGGCTACGGAGACCGTTTCCCTACCACGCTGGGCGGACGCATTATCGGAATGCTGTTTCTTCTGTCCAGCACGGGCCTGTTGGCCTTCCTCATCGGCATGACCCTATCCATCATGACAGAAAAGATCCTGCCCCGGCTCCGTCTCTTCAGGGTCAGGAAACACCCTTGGTATATTTTTTCCGGCCTGACCGGAGAGGCCGCTGCCCTGGCTTCCAATCTGGAACGGGAGCAGCCGGATGCCGTCCTTGTTTTCTGCGTCCCCTCCGAGGCCCCCTCCGGTGGACAGCCTCGCCCTGTCCCCGGGGACCGCTGGCATATTGTGAAGTACTCTCCTCAGGCAGTGCTGCGCTGGAAAAGATCTCTCTCCGATGCCTCATTGCTGATTATGGGAGAAAACGGCTGCGCAAATTATTTGGCTGCTCAGGAGGGGGCCGCTTTCGGGATCCCTGTCTACTGCCAGACGGAGTTTACATCAGACAATATGCCGGATCAGCTTGTGCTCTTCGACCGCTGGGACTGCTGCGCCCGGCTGTACTGGCAGCAGCATCCTCTTTCCGGAGCCGAGAAGCATATCCTCCTGATCGGATGCGGACGGTACGGAGCTGCACTGCTGGAACGGGCGCTGCTGGTGAATGTCTACGGAACAGACCGTTCCGTGAATTATCATGTCTTTGGTGACAGCAGTATCTTTCGGAAAGATCATATACGGCTGAAGGACATAGTCTGCACGGAGGAATGCACATGCTGCTCCGGGCAGGACAGCGTCCTCTTCCACGGTGAGCCCTGGGATGCCGCTTCCGAACTGCTGGCGCAGGCTGACCGGATTATACTCTGTATGGATACCGATGAAGAAAACATGGAAATCCTACGGCGCATCCACCAGTATTTTCCCGTCCGTGCCAGCCTGCACCTGCGCCTTTCCCGGAAGCTGGAATCCGTGGTCTCATTCGGCAGCGACGAAGCCATTTTCACCCCGGATCTGGTTCTGCGCACGAGCCTGAATCAGCTGGCCATGGAAATGCATGAGATTTACCGGCGCAGCGATCCGGACAGAACTCCTCTCTGGAATCAGCTCAGTGCCTTCCTGCGCTGTTCCAACCTGGCTGCGGCGGATCATCTGCTGACTAAAATCCGGATCCTTCTGGAGGACGACTCCATAACGGAGATCACCCCCGAAAACTGCCGCACCGCCTACCAGATCTATCAAGAGACCCGTGAGGATAAAGCAGAGGTCTACCGGGAGATCGAGCATCTCCGCTGGATGCGTTTCCATGTACTGCGCAACTGGCACTATGGTTCCTGCAAGGACAGCGCCGGACGCCTCCACCCTGACATCCGGCCCTTCTGCCAGCTGAGTCTCTCCGAGCAGGCTAAGGATGATTACGCCTGGGAGCTGCTTGGGAAAATTTCTCTGATACAAAAAACGCCGAGAGCATAACAAGAAGCGGTCCCAATACTCAACGCTCCGCCCGCATAGGATTGTTCAGAAAGTCCTCATAGGCAAGACGGATGCCTTCCTCAAGCTCAGTCTTATAGACCCAGCCCAATGCTCTGGCCTTGGACACATCCAAAAGCTTTCTGGGCGTACCGTTGGGCTTGCCGGCGTCCCATTGGATCTCTCCCTCATAGCCCACCACCCTGGCCACAAGCTCCGTCAGCTCCCTGATGGTAAGTTCCTTTCCCGTTCCCGCATTCACGGTCTCGTTCCCGGAATAGTGGTTCATAAGAAACACACACAGATTAGCCAGATCATCCACATACAAAAATTCCCTCAGAGGAGATCCGTCCCCCCAGCAGGTCACAACAGAAGCGCCGCTTTCCTTCGCCTCGTGAAAACGGCGGATCAGAGCCGGGAGCACATGGGAATGGGTGGGATGGTAATTGTCATTGGGCCCATACAGATTCGTGGGCATGACGCTGATATAGTCTGTTCCATACTGTCTGTTCAGAAATTCACAGTACTTCAGGCCGCTGATCTTCGCCAACGCATAGGCCTCGTTGGTTTTTTCCAGCTCCCCGGTCAGCAGGCAGTCCTCCTTCATAGGCTGAGAAGCCATGCGGGGATAAATGCAAGAGGAGCCTAAAAACTCCAGCTTTCTGCAGCCGTTTTTCCATGCGGCATGGATCACATTCATCTCCAGGATCATATTGTCATACATGAAATCTGCCAGTGCGCTCTGGTTCGCCTCTATCCCCCCTACCTTCGCCGCCGCCAGAAAAACATACTCCGGCTTCTCCTCCTCAAAGAAAGCCTCCACCTGATCCTGACGGGTCAGATCCAGCTCCCTATGGGTACGGGTGACAACATTCCTATAGCCTTGACGCTGTAGCTCCCTGACAATTGCGGAGCCCACCATGCCGTGATGGCCCGCCACATAGATCTTTGCACTTCTATCCATCATATCATCATGCCCCTTTAAACATAGAATCTGGTTCATCCTGCCTTCTGCTTCCGTATATTTTCTACACCCGGAGACTACTTGTCTCTACAGATATTTTATCCGGAGTCGGCGGCGCCGCTGCCCTCATGGACAATCCACGTCCGGCCCTTATAACAAGGCCTTATACAGAGTCAGCTCTATAAGGCCGTCCTTCATCTGAATATCAGCCTTGTCCACCATCATACCCACCAGCAGCAGCTGACTGGACTCCCCGGGATCTCCGGATCCAGCCAGCTCCCAGTATATATCCTCCACACCGTCGTTCTTCTGGGCCTTCAGATATTTTTCCACATTTTCAAGTTTTTCCTCATATCCGGAATGATAATTTGCCCGAAAATGAATTACGGCCTGATTGTCTCCTACCTTAATATCTGACATTATGTCGTCTGCACCCACTGCCAGAAAATACACAGTCAGCTCTTCCACGATCTTGGATATCTTCCTCTCCTCATGAAGCATTCTATTTTCTCCTCTTTTTCCTGTTTCTCGCCTCTCGGATAAAGCTCTCCAGCGCAGGAACCATGATGATCGCCACCCAGCCTGCGCTGAAACCGTTATTATAGAGATTCAGCCCGCCGTACATCTGAGCGGTACACATGACGATCACTGCATGGAGCATACCTGCCAGAACCCCTGCCAGAGGACCGAACTGCCCTGCAATGGGCGACAGCCCTACCGCAAATGCCGCCGCCAGCAGCATACCGGGAGTCGTAGGCTCAAAACGGGTCAGGAAGGTAGACAAGAAGATCCCTGCCAATACCGGAACATAATTCTTCACATGGGCGCCGAAGGCTGCAAATCCGAACGCCGTCAGAATTGCTCCAACTACCGGCCCGGAAAAATCCCCTCCCACAAGACAGATATAGGCCGTACAGATCGTTCCCACCAATGCCATGTTCATCAAAGTGCTACCCGTGCTCTCCATCAGGGGAAAGTCCGTTACAGCCCTTCCGGGATGCTGCCATATCTTCAGGACATTTTTCACGTCCCCCCGTTCCAGGTACAAGCCATACAGAAATACTGCCATAAAGTAACCGTACAGCCCCAGCACGATCCACAGAGGGCTCGATGCCTTCCAGATCATCACGGATTCACACTCTATGCCAAAGGCTCTCAGAATGCAGACCATGACAAACGCCAGTATGCCTCCTGAGAACCCTACATTGAACAGATTATAACCCATATGCATGGATGCGGTGTGCATGGAAAGAGAAGGAAGCACAAAGCCGATCAGAATGCCCGTCCCTATGGCAATCAGCAAGTCTATGCCCCACCGGAAGGGCAGCATGAACACCATCTCCGTCACCAGCGGAGCAAGGCATGTGCCAAAAAGTGCCGTATATATATACCTGCCCAGCCGTGCCTTGTGCAGCCTGGCATAAAGATAGGATCCCAGCAGGATCGGAAGAATATTCACCGGATTCTTTCCCCACAGGGCATACCCTATGTTGATAAAAAAGGCTGCCATAGTAAGGCCGGTAAATCTCATTTTCTCCCTGCAGAGCAGAAAATACTCCAGACACATGACCAGCAGAGCATTCAGAAAGGCCGAACCGTACCCCACCAGCTCAAAATAATCCGTGATGAGCGTATCCCGGGATATTACGATCACCCATAATCCCTTCAGAATCTCTTCTGGACTTCGGTCCTCCAGCACCATGCCAACAACGCCTGCAACCAACAGCAGTGCCATGGAGAAGGTGCATACCCGCTTCAGTTCCCGGCCCTCCACCTTCTCTCCGTCTGTCCTTTCCGCCATCCATACCTCCTCCCGGCTGCCCCGAAAAACTCAGATTACTTCTTCCCGCCTTCCTGCGGTACCTGCGGCACATCAAAAGCCGTGCTGCAGAACATGGACTTCAGTCGTCCTCAAATCCGTCAAATCTGGGCTTTTTCTTCAGAACGACAATAGCCATCACAGCCACAATGGCAAATAAGAGCATTGCCCCGATCGCCATCAAAAATACCCAGTCAAGCTTCTGCTCCGGCTCTTCCACTTCCCCGGAGCCGATCGTCTCTTCAGACTGGCTGGCATCAGGAGTCTCAGACTCCTTGCTGACAGACTCCTGCGAAGGCTCGGAAGGCGCCGGTGTCTCTGTAGGTGCCGGAGAAGGACTGGCAGGGTTGTCAGACTGGGACGGCCGCACCGGCCATGGAGTCTGCACTGCCTGAGGCACCTTGGTAGGCACCGGGGTCGGCTGTACCGGAACCGGAGTCGGCGTCACCGTCGGCTGATCCTCCGAGGGATCCGAGCCCGGATCTGCAGGCGGCACCGCTGTAGGCTGCGCAGTGGGCACCGGTGTAGGCTGCGCAGTGGGCACCGGTGTAGGCTGAGGCGTAGGTACCGGTGTGGGTTGAGGCGTAGGTGTCGGAGTCACCGGCCGATTACCCGTGGGATGAATCTCCACCTCATCGGGAAACTCCAGCTCCTTCATCCATTTCAGTTCGGTGCCGTCCACATACTTGAGAGAACCTGCTCCCATGCTGACCACAGCCGTTGCCGGACTGTTGTTTCCGTCCAGAACCGCTATGTTTCCTATTGTCAGGGACTGGGCGCCGTCCTTCATCAGCGCCTCTGTCCCTGCAATATAGATACTCAGTTTTCCCGTCTCTTGGTCATAGCGGAACTCACGAATCTTCCCATTGCTTTCGTCAAACCAGAATTCCACCTTTGCCGCTGAAGACGGCTTCACATATAAGCTGAAGCCAAGGGTAGAAGCCCCCTCTCTGGCAGCCGCATCCGGAACAAACGTGACCTGACCCTCGCCGTTCACTCTGAGCCCCTCCGCCTCTTCCGCAGAGGCGCTCAAGGGACGCAAAAATGTCAAAACTATTATTGTCATTAATGCTGCTACAATATATTTTCTCATCTTCACCCTTTTGTGCAGCGTTTTTTCACCGCTGCGTCTTTTTTCTGCGCTGCGCTGTTTCTACAGAACGGTGCCGCTCTCCTGCGCTGCGCTGTTTTTTCTGCGCTGCGCACGTCCTTCCAAGGTCATGTCATCTCTCCAATGCCCCATCAGCTTTTAAGATCCTGCCATTCGTTCAGTGCGGCACTATTCTTCAGTACCGCACTGGCCCTTCAGGGCTGCGTGCCCACGCCTTCCAGCCGAATCTCAGGCAGCTCCGCCGGGAACTCTTGGAACAGAGAATCACTCACCAGCCTCTGGCCCTCATTGGTCGCAGCATTATTCACACGGTACAGCTCGGCCCGCACTCTGGTCAGTCCGCTCAGATCCACCTGCCGGTCCGGCTCGATCCAGTAAACCCATATGCCGCTGGACACGTTCTGAAGCACTCCTTCTGCGGGAACATCCGCCAGAATGATCTGCTGGGCCTTCAGCTCCCCTGCATCGTTCATGCCCCCCACGATATTGCCGTTCTGGTCGTAGAGTATTACTACGTTATAAGCAGGATTGCCCTTGTAGCTGCCGGTAAAGAGAATGGAACCTGCAGGGATCACCTGCCCCTCTTCCTGACCGTACTGATAGTCTTCCGCCAGTCTGCCGATCACCGCCGTACTTTCCTGCGTCTTCTCAAAGTCCACATTGTCTCCGGTAGGTCCCAGCACATCCAGCTCAGCTATGGACACCTGACTGCCGTTCTGATTCTTCAGCACCAGCTTCACTGCCGTGGCAGCATATGTGCTTACGTATTTCCCTTCATCATTTCTAAAGAGCACCGTACTGACCCTGCCATCGGAGGCTCTCTCCGCTTCGGGCGTTATCCAGCTGCCCTCCACTTGTACCTGAACCTCGTACTCCCCTATGGCGCTCCCCTCTCCTGCAGTGTACTTGAAACCTGCCACCGTCAGCGTCCGGTTGAATTCCAGCACCACCGAGGCGTTTTCTCCGGCCGTCGCCGTATATGCGGTGTTCACATCCCCGTCCACGGCCTTCAGGGCAGGATCCTCCCTCTCCGGCTCGCAGGGCGAGCTGTCGTCCCCTGTCGCCTCTTCTCCCGTGGATACAGCCGTAAGGTTCTCCGTGCCGATGCTCCAGGGAGCCTTATCCAGACATCCGTCATTCTCCACCTTCAGAGGCTCCAGCTCCTTCGCAGCGGAGCGGTTCAGCCACTTATCAATGACTGTCACCTCGTACCAGACCGTCCTATTGTTCATATAGACGGTATCGGTAAAGACACTCTTATCAGCTGTAGCAAAGCCCGCCGGCTCCTTTGTCACATCCCCGCCGGAGATCGTGCAGCGTATGATCTCATAGCCCAGCACATCCGCCTCAGGGATACCCTTAAAGCCCAGCGAAATGTCTATCTGGTTCGCTGCAACGCCATTGACAGAGGCGCTCACTCCGTCTCCCACAGCCTCCACGGTTCCGCTGTTACCCAGCACGCCCGAACCACTGGTCAGGCTGTAGACTCTGGCATCATCATTCACATAATAGATGGCTCTGGTCTCCTCCGGGAACTGCCCCGCATAGCTGCTGGTATCCTGATCCGGAGTCATTCCCCAGCGCCGGAAGAATTCCAGAAGGTTCTTCTGGGCGGCGGCACAGCACAGACGCATCAGATCCTGGTCCCTGTCTCCCGCCTTCGTCAGGGCGATTCCATTGGGTGCAGGAGCCTTGCTCCTGTCTCTGGAATAGCGGTCCACCCTTGCGAAGAACAGATTCGCAAGCTGCTCCTCATGGTTCTCGTAGGTCTTATAGTTATATCCCTTGTCATAGGCAAGGTGAAGCTGCCAGTACATGCCCAGCTGGGTGAACACATTGGGCGCAGGGCCCTTGGCCCCCGAAGTCACCTTCTCATAAACCTTGTCATAGCTGAAGCGCACCGAGTCGTTTCTGTCCCTGGCCTGCGCCAGCACCGAGAAATAGTTGTTCGTGATCTCAGCCACAGCATAATCTCCCTGATTGATGCAGTGCCCGATCTCGTGGGCGATTCCCCAGCCGAAATAGTTGCCGGACTGATATCTGCCCTCCCCGTCTGCCGTCACGGGAACGCCGCCCATCATGCCTGCGGACTCCGGCCACTCAATGCCGATATGATTGCCGGAGGCATACATGAAGGCACCTGCGAACATTCTCTGATAACGGATGTTCAGGTGTCCCTTGGGGTACTGATCCAGTGCCGCTGCCGCATTCCTGTTCAGCCCCTTATGCTGATAGAACAGATGCATCATACCTTCCATGGCATCCATGGAGTTCAGTATCTTCTGGGCCCGCTGCTCCACGCTGCCGCTGCCTGAGCCGTTCCAGATCTGCTCCACCGGCAGGGAAAACATCATGGTATCCAGCAGAATGTCCCCTGCACCCAGAATGCAGTTCTGTCTGTCATAATCCTTTGCCACTGCGCTGACAGAAGAGTTCCGATGTATCTCCTCATGCTTCTGCGCCATCTGGGCCACATAGGTCTCCAGCTCCTGCACATAGGCCTTGGTTCTCTCCAGCCTTTCCCCGGCATCCGTCACCTGATACAGATCCAGCCTGGGAACCTGCGCACCTCCGCTGACCCGAACCGCATATCTGTCGTTCACGTTGCCGCCGGTATACTGCACATACAAGGCCCCGCCGTGCTCCACGCCCGCCATGGAGCTGAGCTCAGGTATGCTCACCTTGTTGGGACCCACCTTCAGCGCCGTCACCGTGGTTCCCATGCCGGCTGCCTCGGAATGATACTGGGTTGCCACCAGCTGCAGCTCCGCAGCCTCTCCCGTCCTCTTGGTGGCATGGCCCACATAGACCATGATCTCTTCCTGAGCGCCTGCCACTACGCCCAGAGGCTGCCATGCGTTCAGACCGCCGAAGCCCCTGCCTACATCCTTCGTGGTGATGCCGCCGTGGATCTCCACCGAAGCCCGCAGCGCTCCGTCATGCAGGATCGCCTCGGCAGTCTTCAGCTCCTCCAGCAGCAGGGCCCTGTCAGGATTGTATTCTCCGCTGACCTCGTCCACAGTATTCACTCTGGCCCTCAATGCGTCAATGGTCTCCTGCGTCACGCCCTCCCTCAGCACAGTGTGGAGATCATCCGCATAAAGTGCCATGATCTCTTCCGCCAGCACATCAAAATAGTAGAAATAGACTTCGGTAACCGTTATATTACCCGATGCAAGACCCTTGGCAAGGCCAAACTGAAACTTGCTCGCAGTCACGTCTGAAGGCAGCTTGATCACATAATATCTCCTGCCCTCCGGATCTGTCTTCTTCTGCAGCGGCACATTCTTCAGGTCGACCCGGTTGCCGCCCTCATCCCAGTAAGCCACCTTTACGTAGCCATAGTCAGGCTCGCCGGAGGCCAGAGGCTGTGTATAGAAAGCAATGGTGTCCATTCTGTATGCCTGATCGAACTCATAGAGAAGTCCGTTCCCGGCCTTCAGCCCGCCTCCCACGGGGTTGTACCCGCCGTCGTCCCAGCTCCCCTTCAGGTAGTAGGATTTCGGATCATGATCCACGGTTCCCCATGCGCTGCCCTCCTCCGTATCCAGAGGGCTGTCCTTCATGGCGTCCTTCCCGGCGAACATGACTGCGCTGACGATATGTGCGCCCTTCTCCCCCTTCTCGCCCGTGTTGATCAGATTATACTTGGGCATCTCGGGAGGATTTGCGTCCTTGGTCCGGGCAGCGGCGGGCAGGGACGGATTGCTCTCTCCGAACTCGTTCACGCCCGTGACATAGACCGTGTACTCCGTCAGCTCCTTCAGGTTTGTAAGGAGGTAGCTGTTCGTCTTGAGTCCCTCGACCTTTTCATAAGCTCCCTTGCTGCTTTCCTTCCAGTACAGATTATATGTAAGCGTGTTGTCCATGTCCTTCCATGAAACAGCCACACCCTGATATTCACCTCTTGCCGATACATTGTCCGGCTTATCCGGCCTGCCGTTTGGCATGGGCGTAGCCTTAACTACCTCTCCGTAGCCGCTCCTCCATGTGCCGTTGACAGACTGCACACGCAGCTGGTACTCCTGATAATTCTCCAGCTTTTTGCCGCCGAAGGAGGTGATGTCTATGGAATTCTTGGCCGTCAGGACAGTCTCCTCCTGCTCTCCCAGAGCGACCAGCACCTCATATCCCGTCACATTGACGCAGGCATCCCATACCAGACTGACCCTGTTGCTGCCCGCGGAGGCGGTCAGATTCTCAGGCACATCCATCTCCGGCTCCGGGATCCTCTCCTCCATGCCGTTGACGAACTCCACCTTCGATATCTCCGCCAGATTGTTGTTCTTCATGCCCATGATGGTCAGCGTCACCTTCTTCACCGCCACCTGAGAGCCAAGGTGCAGCCGGATGCTCCCGTCCGCCCCCTTCTCCGCCCTGCACAGGGAAGATTCCTTCAGCAGGAAATGCACTCCCTCCTGAAAGGGAATGGTCTCTGTCCGATCCTCTCCGTTCTCCGAATACACCACCGTGACGGCGGCCTTCGTGATGGAATTGCCCTCTCCCGTTCCGATTATGATCCCGTCTATCGGGGCGTTTCCGGCCTTCCCCTGTATGTCAAATTCCATCTCCACGGGAGAGCTGTCGCTGATGGCTCCGCCGGCCGCGGGCTTCAGGATCACGCTGCCCTGATTCCGCAGAAGCGCCGCCGGATCTCCCTCCATGGATGTATCCTTGCCCTTGTTGACCGTGACGGCGGCAGCCGGCACGAAACGGTCCACGGCGGAAGCCGTGTTCTTTCCGTGCTCATAGCTCTTGGCAAGGTACTCCAGATCAACCAGATCCACTGCGCCGTCCCCGTTCAGATCCGCTTTCCCGGCAGCGCCGCCCCCTTCGATAGCGTTTATCAGCTCCGCCTTGTCCGCAGCATCGGTCTTGCCGTCCCCGTTCACATCCCCTATGAGCAGCACGCCCGGATGGGCGGCGCCTGTCTCGTAATTCATCCCCCCCAAAAATCCCGTGGTCAGGTTCAGGGCATAAGCCATCCCCGCCACAGAGACTGTCTGCGTATAATGGGCGAACCGGTCTCCCGAGACTGTCACCGTATAATCCCCGTCCGCCAGTCCCTCGAAGCTCACCCTTCCTGCCTGCCCGTTATCCCTGCCCACAAGCAGCTTGCGGGTATCTACCAGCTCCCCCTTGGCATTCCTGAGCTGAACGGTGAATTCTGTGTCTTGTCCCAGAATCAGGGCACCTCCTATGGACACGTCCACCTGCCCCATGTCCTGAGACCGGCTCCCGAACTGCCAGCTGTTCTCCGATCCATACACTATGAAGCTTGCACACAGGACTAAAACAGCGGTCAATATAATCGCTATTTTCTTCTTCATGCCTTCATCCTCCCAACGCCGCCCAGGGCATCGCCTTAAGGCGGAAATCTTGTCATAAGTTCTTTAGATGCAGCCCTAATTATACATCAAAAAACCCATGGACGCAATAACATAAAAACCAAAATCTGCCAACATTTCAGCCCCTTTTCAGGCCAGAAAAGTTCCCCTTTCCGCACCTTCTGCCGTTCAGAATCGCACCCTGAATCCTGCAGGCGCAAGAAGCTGTATGCGCCCTGAGCGCCACATCTATATATAGTATAATCCTGCCGTGAGCTTCGGTATGTTCACCTGCATCAGTCAAATTTCCCTGCTTTAAAACACCATGCCGCCCCATTCCACCAGCGCCGTCCCCTCATGGCTTGCAGGCACAATGTGGGGCAGGGCAGGAACTGCCAGTCCCTCCTTCCGCGCACGGAAGCAGAACCACAAGCGGAAGTAATGATCCGGACGGGTTCCCAGAATCTCCAGCGGCATTGCCCCGTCCACCGTCTCCGTGGTCTGAGGATACATTACATAATCCGTGTCTTTATCCAGAAACCCGTCCCAGAATTCCACAAAATCCTGAATCTCCTGCCGGTTCAGCCCGTATCCGGAAAGGATTTCCTCAAGCCGGGCCCTTCTGTCCGCCGCCTCCACGAAAAAGCCTTCCTTAGTCTGGAAGATGCCGGGAAGAGTGACGGATTCGTAAAACAGATAGGGATATCCCCCCTCCCCGTCCACCGTCAGGCTGCCGTCCTCTGCAAGCTCCACCGCCCATCCGTCCGTATATTCAGGAATCGTCCTGGTCAGGAGCATGGGGGATGAAAAAAGCAGCTTCATAGTCGTCCCAGCCTCGCCATACAGATAAAGATTGGGCTTATAGCAGTTCACATTCCGCCCCATACGAATCTGCATATAGTCTACGGCTTCGCTGCCGTCCGACAGAGAACCCTCCAGGTTGTCCGGGGCGAAGGTATCCGTCAGAGCCTGCAGCCAGCCCGGATTCCCGTCCTTTTCCTGTCCGTTCCGTCCCTTCAGCATCCCCTCTACCAACGTCCCCTGATAATCTGACAGCAGATCTCCTCCGCTTCCTCTTCTATCGTCCCGGTCTGCTCCGGCAGCCTCCTTTATGGCGTCGTCTATCCGCTCTTTCAGGCTGCCGCCTTCCAGCTCCGACAGCGCCCTCTGAAACTCATCCATGGCCTGATCCACAGGGCTGTCAGGCGTCCCTGCATCCGGAACCTGGATGTCCAGCCCGGAATCCTCACGTATCTTCTCCAGCAGCGCTTCATCCTCCGCCAGCTCCTCCAGCACGAAGGGCCGCACCTCCTGTCCCTCAAAGGCCTCTACCTGAATCTCCGTCTCCCCCTGAGAAAAGCTGGCCACCTCTCCTGCCGCCACTGCCACGCCGGAGCCCGGCTCGGCGTTCGGATCCACCGCAGCGCACTCTACCCTGCCCTCCAGAATATAGGCCTTGACGTTCTCGTCCTCGTCCACCTCCACCCAGCCGCAGGTGCCCCGGATCCCCACAGACATAGTGGAGGTCCTGATGTTCAGATGCTCATCCTCCCCCAAGGGCTCCGTGACATTAAAAAACAGCTTGCCTTCTTTAATTATTATCTCCAAATCTTTGCCGTTTTTCTGAATTTCGACTTCGCTGGAGGCATCCATCTTGCTCAGCTTCACACTGTCCAGATTGATCCAGGCGTAGCTCCTTCTCTGGGTAGACAGCCGATAGCCGCTGTACAGCCGCATTTCCTCCTCAGGGGACAGCCTCTCTCCCTCCCCGTTCAGGATTCCTACGTTACCCTTGGTCTTCATCAGCCGCATGCTGCTTGCCTTCGCAGAATCCCCGCAGGCCGTGCACAGCATCACAAGGGCCATGCCCAGAGCCACTATACGTATCAGCAATGCGTTTTTCTTCATTTCCTTAACCCTCCGTCCTATTCAGGCCGCCTCCCTGCCCGAACCGCCAGCAGTTCTGCCCTTCCGTCCCTTCGTAAAGGCATTTCTCACTTTGTATACCACTGGATATTGGCCCTCATATCCTCATCCACGCCCTTGTCCAACGCTTCCTCAAAATACTCGGCTGCCTTCTCCTCATCTTTTTGCTCATGACAGATAAGCCCCAGATAATAGCAGGGGCGTCCGTCCTCTTCATCCAGCCGTCTCGCACGAGAGAAGTAATGGGAAGCGCTCTGATAAGCGCCCCTTCCCAGCTTCACCAGCCCCGCCATGTACTGCATATGTCCGTTCCCCGGCAGATCCTCCGCACCGGACAGATACAGCTCCTCCAGCTGTTCCGCCGCCCTATCGGTTCCCTGCAGGCCAAGGATCCGCTCCATGTATTCGTACCAGTCCTGCCGTGTCTTGTCCTGCGCTGCGTTCATCCCGCTCAGCGCAAGGTCGTACTCCCCGAGGGCAAGCCTGATTTCCGTTCTCGCATAAAGGGCCAGATCCGTGTCGCCAAACGCCTCCTCCAGCTCCTCCAGAAGCTGCACGCCGCTGTCCAGATCTCCTTTGTCGATCAGGGCCGCCGCCTGACGAAGCTTTTCCCTATAGTCCACCATGCCGCCTTCCACACCTGACCGACCAGCAAACAGACACAGCGCCATGCATACCGGAATCCCTGCTGCGGCAATTTTCTTCCATTTCCCCCCGGCAAACAGCCGCAGTCCGGCCCCTGCGGCGGAAACCGCCGCCAAAATCCCGCACAGCAGCATATTCCCATGAAAAAGGAACATTCCGCACAGCCCGATCAAAATAAATGCCACATAAAAAACAGCCATCTCCGTTCCCTCCCACACAGTGTTTCGCAGGCCCTCCGGCTACCTTCCAAGCCTTGCGCCCAGTGCGCCCAGCAGGTTCTTGTTATGGACAGAAATCCCGTAGACATCGTTCCCATGATCCTGATAGGGAAGCATTTCCTCTACCTTTTTGGAATATAGCCATGCATTCTCGTAATCTTCCATTGCATCGCAGGCATTGGCCAAGGAAAAATAGATCGCCGGAGACTGGCCGCCGCATTCCAGCGCCTTCTCAAAATACCTCCGGGCCGTCTGAAACTCCTCCTTGTTCAGGGCAACGGTGCCCCTCAGATACCAGCCCATGGGCAGGTCCTCCCGCAGCGCCAGCGCCTCCTGAGCCGCTTCCTCCGCTGCCTCGAAATCCTCCTTCATGAAGCATTGATAGATGCCTGTCATATAATGCCAGAGCAGCCCATGGGACTGTGCCGAGGCCGCCTGCTCCTCTGTCAGGGAGCCGTATATCTGCCATGTATAGTCTGTCCATCTCGATGAATCCTTCATGGCCAGGTACTGTGCGCAGATATAGAGGTTATTATCCTCTGCCGCACTCAGCGGCCGGTTCTTGTCTGCCACCAGATCTCCCAGCCGCCCGGCCGCATCCAGTGCGCCGTCAGAGTCCCCCGTCTTCAGGGATGAGACTGCCGTCAGGTAAAGCGCCTGTGTGTTCTCCGGCTCCTCACCCAGCACATCCTCCGCCAGCTCCAGACACTGTTCATATTCTCCGCTTCTCTCATACAGTCTGGCGCAGGACAGAGCTGCCGCCGTGTCCCCCGCCAGCTCCCAGACATCCTTCAGATAACGAAGCGCCGTCTCATAATCATAGCAGTGCGCCGCCACATTTCCAAGAAAACGCTTCGCCCTTGCAAGCTCCTCCTCTGTCCTGCTCCCGTCATCATAAAGACGGTCAAACCGCTCTGCCGCCTCGATTGTCCTTCCGTAATGTCTCGCATCATCCGTCTGATAATTGCCTGCGATCTGGCATGCCATGTACTGGAGAAGAAGATTGTAGGGATACTTTTCCGCCGTGTCCAGAGCCTGATATGCCATCTCTTCCGTATAGCCGCCCTCTGCGCCGTACTGCTCCATCAGCCCGAACAGCCCTCCCAGTGCGATCTCTTCCTCATATTCCTGAAGCCGTTTCCGGAGGGCAAGCTTATACTCCTCCAGATCCTGCGCAAAAAGCACGCCCCTCTCCCCATAGCGCCCGTCGGCCACGCAGGCCAGCAGCAGCTCCTCCCGCAGGCTCTCCTGCCTTGGGGAAAGCTCCCTCTCCGCTTCCACGCATTCTCTATAGTAGCGCAGCAGAGTAGGATACCAGTCCCTGCCCTGCAGATAGCTCTCCACTTCTTTCTCCAGCCCTGCCATGTATTCCCGGCCGGACAGGCAGAGCGTGCCTATGAACACATCCTGAGCATTTTCTTCGTAGACCGCCTGAAGTGCTTCCTTGTCCGGCTGTTCGCCCGTAAGACTCTCCAGCGCTCTCGCTCTCGCCTCCGCCAGAGCAAAATACCTGCCGGCCTCCGCCGTCTCTCCCTGCGCAAGGCTGGCATGGCCTCTTGCAAGGCACTCCTCCACAGCGGAAGCCGCCCCTTCTGTCACCGAAAAAAACAAAACATCCTTATTTGTCAAGACAAACAGCACCGCAGCAATGACCAGCGGAATCCCTGCCCCCAGAATATGCCGCACCGGTTTCTCGGCTCCTGCCAGAGCCGCTGCCGCCTCCCGCCTTGGCCCGAGGCTTTCCCCTCCGCAGACTGCCCACAAGAACAGCCCCAGGAGCCCATATGCAGTGCAGGCCATAAACACATGCACCGCCAGCATACTGACCACGGATGTCCCCGTCATCTGCGCAAGCCTGCCCAAAAGCAGGGAGACTGCCAGAAACGCCACCAAGGAAGCATACAGCACGCAAACCGTAAGCAGCACTCCCAGCGCTCCCGAAGCCCTTCTGGTCAGACCGCAGAAATCCAGCATCTTATGTATCAGAAGACTCGCCGCAGAAACCGCCGAAAAAATCAGCAGAAAGAACACTGCCCCGTATAATGCCTCGCTTCGGAAAAATCTCTGCCAGACAGCCAGCCATGCCTTATCCGCCAGTCTCCATGCGAAAAAAGCCACCAGAAGCCAGAGCTCCCACCTTAGCACCCCCGGCCAATACCTTCTGACCTTCCGCCAGCTTCTCTCCCCTTCCGGCGTCAACAGACAGAAGTATACCGGCATCAGCCCCAGCCATAAGATGCCCCCCAGCAACATATACACCGTTTCCAGCCAAGCCGGAAGAAGGCTCTTTCCCAGCAGCACTGTCATCATACATAGCAGGCTTCCCGTCATTTCACCCGCCAACATGGCCAATGCCAGAAACATATCCCGCCCTCTGGTTGATTTTTTCCCATGCATGCCTGCGATCCTCCCAGTTTTAACTCAAAATCTATCTCACTCCACAGCCTTTCCTGCTCCAGAACCTATCCCGTTTGTCCTTTGGGCAAACCGCCTCTGAACGTGGCTGCCTGCGTATCTATGACAAACCACGGTTCTTCTCAATTCGGAACCTGTCTCACACAGATCCTGTTTTTTCTTAATCCAGAATCCGCTCCGGCCTGAAATTCAGATAATCTCCTGATACCAGCTTGTACTCGATTCCGTTCACATACCCCTTAAAGCTGTCATCGAACCGCTCCGTCCCATGGCAATGGGAATACACCACCTTGCTGACCCCGTACTTTTCCGCCAGCAGGGTGAAGGGGCTCTCCTGCTCGCCTATGCTGGTGGGCGGATAATGCAGAAACATAATGAACTTCCCGAAGCCCGCCGCAACAGCTCCCTCAAAGGATGTTTCCAGCCTCTGCAGCTCTCTGTCCCTGAGCTTCTCGAAATGCTCGACGGAATCCTTGCCCTCGTAGCAGTAGCCCTTGGTTCCCACCAGCGCATACTCCCCATAAGCATAGAAATTGTTCTGCAGAAACTCCAGCCTGCCCTGAAACTGCTTGTTCAGCTGCTCCGTCTTGTTTGCCTCCCAGAACATATCATGATTTCCCCGGAGCAGGATCTTCCTGCCAGGAAGCTCGCTGATGAATTCCAGATCCTTCTCGCACTCCTCCAGATTCCTGCCCCATGAATGGTCACCGGTGATCACCGCCGTATCCGTCGCCTTCACCAATTTGCACCAGTTCTTTTCTATCTTCTTCTCATGATCCTTCCAAATGCCGTCGAACACCTCCATGGACTTGTCCACGGAAAATGCCAGATGGAAATCTCCCATCGCATACAGTGCCATTATGTCTCCTCCCCGTTTGTCTTATCTCCAATTTGTTCCCGTCCGCTCAGTTTAGGCTTGTCACCGTTCAGTCTGGGCTTATCCCATTGAGAATTCAGCGTCTGCGCTCCCCGGCCCTGCCGCCTTCGTCCGGCCTCTGTTCTGCGTCCTATCTCTCCTTCTTGCCCTTTCTGCCCTTCCTTGTCCTTTTCTCCCCGCCGCCCCCCGGCATATCTCCGCTCAGCACCTCCAGCTCCCCGTTCCTCTTGAGTCCGTGTACCACCAGCTTGCGGATCAGGTCATAGATCACCGCAAACACCGGAACTCCTACCAGAATGCCCGCAAACCCGAAAAGACCGCTGAACACGGTGACGGAAAAGAGAACCCAGAAGCCGGAAAGCCCCGTGCTGTTGGCCAGAAGGCGGGGTCCTAAAATATTTCCGTCAAACTGCTGCAGAACGACGATGAACACGATGAACCAGATGCATTTCATCGGATCCACGATCAGAATCAGCAGTGCGGAAGGAACTGCACCGATATAGGGACCAAAATAAGGGATAATGTTGGTCACTCCCACGATCACACTGATCAGCATGGCGTTCGGAAAACCCAGGATCAGACAGCAGACATAACAGATCACGCCTATGATGGCGCTGTCCAGTATCTTCCCGCTGAAAAATCCCACGAACATCCGATCCGCATATCTGATCTCATCCAGTATGTAATCAGCCCACTTGGGCCTGACCACGCTGTACAGCACTGCCTTGGCCTGTCTGGCGAACTGTTTCCGGGAACCCAGGATGTAGATGCTGACCACCAAGCCGATGAACAGATTGAAGAACAGCGTCACGACAGTGGAAACCGTACTGGCAAAGCCGTTCACCATATTTGTCAGCATGGGGAGCAGATCCGTCTCGGCCCAGTTCTGGAGCTTCGTGTTCACCGCCGCTATGACAGTCTGCAGATAATTCTCCATGATCTCATTGTCCGCCAGCGCCGTCTCCAGCCACTTCGTCGCCCTCTCGCCTGCTGCCGGGAGCTCTGCTACCACCGCCATGACGCTGGCGGCCACCTGCGGTACCACCATGCTGATCAGCAGATACAGAACCAAAAAAGCGCTCAGCAGGCTCAGCAGCACCGCCAGCCCCTCTGACCGTTTCTTCAGCTTTCCGGGCAGCCACCTTTTCAAATATATCTCAAAAAAATTGCAGGGCATGCGGAGCATATAGGCCATGACCCCTCCGTAAATAAACGGAATCAGTATGGCCGCCATTCTTGCCACCTTGCCCCAGAGGTAATCAAAGCTGTAAAGGAAAAAGAAGAACAGAATCGCAAGAGCAAGCGTGGCAAATCCCGGCAGGATCTGCCGCCAGAGCCTGCGGGTCCGCTCCCTTCCCCCTTCCTTCCCCTGCCTGACTTCCGTCTCTTGTCCCAGTTCTATTTCCACATTCTTATCCTTACTCTGTTCCATGCCCGGTCTCCCTGCGTTCTTTTAAGACTTGTTCCGGCCGCCTATGAATTGCCTTTCTACAGTAGGCAAAGACTTCTATTTTTGTGGTTGTCTGCCTTTTACGACTATTTTCACCATGTGACTGTCTCTGTTCCCTGGACAGTCTGTAAGCCTGTCACCGTTCCCGCCTAACGCCGTTCTTCTGTCCCTTCTCTTCTGGCCGCTCCGATTCCTCCGTCTGTCTACTCCTCTGACCTCGTTTCTACCCTTCTGACCACGTCGGTTCCTCAGTCAAAAGCCTACGATCCAGCATACCTCTGCACATACTCCTCCTTGGCGTCCCTCGGGCCTCTCCTACAGATACGTGACTCTGGCGTCTGCATCATAGGTATGGGGTTCCTTTTCCACAGCCTTGTGCCCCACCGCAATGGCAATGGCGAACTCATAATTCTCAGGAAGCCTCAGCAACTCCGAAAAATATCCCTTCTTGTCCCCCAGCAGCGCATCCCTGATACAGCCGATGATCAGGCTGCCCAGCCCCAGCGCCTCTGCGGCAAGGGCCATGTTCTCCACTGCGATCCCGGCGTCCACCCCGCTCCACCGAAAACCGCTCTCCATGCTCAGGACAATCACTGTGGGTGCCTCATAATAAAAATTATGCTCAGGGGACACAAGCCCTCTCAGGCGGTTCTTCTCCTCCTCGATCTCCCCTAAAATGGGATTATCGCCCTTAAGCACCGTGAAATGGATCTCCTGCCGGTTGGTGGCAGTGGGGGCCTGCAGACCTGCGTGAAGCAATGCCTCCAGCTCCGCCTCTGTCAAAGGAACCGGCTCATACCCTCTTGTGGAACTGCGCCTTCTGATCACATCCATCGCATTGCCCGTCTTGCTGTTCATTTTCGTCCTCTCCTTTCTGCGGCCAAGCTGCCCTTGGCTATACTATAGCCTTCGCTTTGATCAGCCTTTTTCATTCTTTGTCTTAAACCATACTATGGAACTCTATGTCCTATGAAATCAACCGTTTTTCTGCCTTCTTTATGTCATCCGTATTATCATCAGCAGCACTCTATATCAAAGACCTGCCCCATTCTGGCACTGCCGAGGTTCCTTGTGTCTCAAAAGTATAGCACAACGCCAAAGAAAAATATAGATAAAACATAAAAATGCCCCAAACAAAAACAGCCCAACAAGCTGTCTGCTGCCACAAGCTGCTTGTCGGGCTGTCCGAAACCGTCAGCTGCGAACAGCACCCTGCCTCCTAAATAAGCTGCCTTGCAGCAGCGCCGCACAAAATCAGCCTCTGAGCGACGTGCATCATGTCCCATACACGCCCCTGAACGCCCGATATGTCCTGCGCATTCCCTCCGACAGACCGATATACTCCATGCCCAGCTCGTTTTTGCTCCTTTCATTGGCATAGAACTCCGACTCCGCCTTCGTGACGGGAAACGGCAGGGGAATCCCCATCCGCCCGGCTTCCTCTACAGTGCAGGCCAGCTCCTCCGGCTTGTCCTGCTGCCCGGCGGCCGCCTTTCTCAGCTCCTCATAAAGAATATCATAGGTGAGTATTTCATCCTGACACAGATTATAGGCCCGCCCATAAGCCCTATCATTCAAAAGCACCTTCAGTACTGCCTTTGCGGCATCCTTCACGTAGACGATCTGAAACTTTCCGGTGGCATCCGTCACATGAGGCAACACATTGTTCCTGACCATCATCTGAATGTACGCCCCCTCTCTGGGCGCATAATTCAGGGGACCATACAGAATTCCCGGCCGCAGGACTGTACATGGCATATTCCGTCTTGCGCATTCCTCCCGTACCTCCCGCTCCAGAGCCACCTTCCCCGCAATATACTTTCCCGCATCCCCCGGAAACACCCTCGTCTCCAAAGGAGCATCCTCGCTCTTCCTGTCTCCCGTCCCCCTCCGGTATACATCCACCGTGCTGATAAACACATACTGTCCGATTTTTCCCGGCAGGTTTCGCAGCACTCCGGCAATATCCCCCTCCTCATATGCGCAGAAATCTACGATCGCATCATAATCATCTGTTATTCCCTTCCACAGGTCTGTTTCTTTTCTGTTGCCCCTAATCTGCCTGATCCCGAATTCCTCCATAGAATAGGTTCCACGATTCACTACAGTCACATCATACTCCTCTGCCGCCTGCATCACGAAGACTCTTCCATAAAAGTAACTGCCGCCTATCACCAGAATTTTCTTGTCTTTCATATACCAATTTTTCCCTTTCTTTTCCCACTTTCCCGGCTCTGTTATTGGTCAGAAGTCCGGCTCTTCACGCCAAGCTTCCCAGAGACTACTTTTCATCTCCATATCTGTCTTGTATGGCGCACTCCAGCTGGCAGTCAAAGGGTTCCTCCTCCACATGCCTCTGATTATATTCCTGTGCCTCCACGCAGCCCATTGCCTTATAAAAGGCTTGGCTCTCCACCGCCGAATGGGCGGAGATGTACAGCTTTCCCGCCCCCCTTTCCCTTGCCCACTCCTTCGCAGCAAGGAAAAGAGCCCTGCCCGTTCCCCTGCCCCGCATATCCTCCGACACATGAATACTGGACAGATCCAGATACCGGTTCTCCCCGCCGAACAGCGTCGGTTCTACAGACACAAAGCCCTTCAGCCAGCCGTCCAGAAAGGCCCCGTACACAAAGCCACCGCTGTCTGCCGTGTTCCGCAGGCAGGAAATCAGCTTCTCATAATCCGCCTCCGTCCAGTCGTCTATGAAAGGATCCTCTCTGACACACCATTCTCCCTCCACCCGCCTCCAGCAGTCCCTTACCACCTGATGCCGAAGGAAACGCCCAAACAGCTTCCGGCATATCTCCCTCTTTTCCAACTGTCTGTAAATCATCATGTATTACCTCTTTCCAACCCGTTCATTTATACGTTAGCCGTCATAAATCTGTCAGTCTTAGGGCAGACAGCATAAATCATGTCGTTTCGTCATATCGGGTTTAAATATAATGATACTTCTTTTTCTTTCCAAGCAGGAACAGTCCCGTCACTGCCACCGCCATCAGCTCTGCGAACACGATAGAGAACCAGATGCCGTCCAGCTCCCAGAAAACGGGAAAGATCAGCACGGCGGCAATCTGAAAGACCAGCGTCCGCAGAAAAGAGATCAGCGCAGACGTTAGTCCGTCCCCCAGTGCGGTGAAAAAACCGGATCCGAAAATCGCAATGCCGGAAAACAAAAAGGATAAAGAAAAAATTCCAAAGGCATGGGCAGTCATCTCCAGAAGCCTCTGGTCATACCCCACGAACAAGACGGAAAACGGCATGCCCAAAAACTCCCCTGCCAAACACATCAGTATGGAAAAAACACCTATCACGCATGCGCTTTTTCTCAGCAGGCTCTTTAGCTCGTCCTGATTATGCGCCCCGTAATGGTAACCCACCACCGGAGCCGTCCCTACGGAATATCCTATGAAGACAGCCTGAAAAATCATGCTCACGTACATCAGCACCCCATAGGCTGCCACACCGTCCTCACCTGCATATTTCATGAGCTGTACATTGTAAAGCATGCTCACGATGGACATGGAGATGCTGCTCATCAGCTCGGAGGCGCCGTTGGTGCAGGCCTTCACAAGCACAGAGCCCTCAAATCTACATTTTGCAAGCCGAAGCAGGCTGGTATTCTTCCGGCCGAAATAGATCAGCGGGATGACACCTCCCACAAGCTGGCCAGCGCCGTAGCAGCAGCGGCCCCTGCCAGCCCCCATGAGAGCACTGCCACGAAAAGACCGTCCAGAACCATATTCGTGACTCCTGCCGCCACCGTCACATAAAGGCCCAGTTTGGGCTTCTCCGCCGTGGCAAAAAGGCACTGAAACTCATACTGCAGGACAAAGAACGGCAGAGCGCACAGAATGATCCTGCCGTAAAAAACGCAGGCCGCCCGCATCTCCCCCTGCGCCCCCATAAGGGTCATGACGGGCTCCAGAATCAGCATCCCCAGCACGGCCAGCGCCACTCCGCAGACCATGGACGCATAGACCAGCAGAGAAAAAATCTCATTGGCCTTTTTTCTGTTGCCCATTCCCACGGTTATGGCAATCAGGGCTCCTCCGCCGGTACCGAACATGAAACCCACGCACCCCAGAATCATCAGAAGCGGATAAACAAAGTTGACAGCGGCAAACTCCGTCTTCCCGGTAAAATTAGACACGAAAAAGCCGTCCACGACTCCGTAGATTGATGTAAAAATCATCATGATGATAGACGGCAACGTAAAACGTATCAAATGCTTATAACTAAAATGGTCCGATAACTGTATCATTTCTAAATCTCTTACTCCTTGTTTTTTATTTCTTGTTTTTTATTTCTTGTTTTTTATTTCTTGTTTTTTATTCCTCTTTTTCTATTTCTTCTCTTGGTTTTTGTTTCTTTACTTCGGCTTCTTTTGTTTCGCTTTTCTTTGTTTCGATTTCCTTTTTATACTTTTGAGGTTTGCCTTTTGATCCCTTTTTTATCACTCTTTCAGGGTTCTTTTCCGGATCCCTTCGGAATTTCTTTTCTGCTTTCTTGGAGTTCTTTTCCTGCTTCTTGATCTCTGCTTTTTTCAGCTGTGCAGGCATTCTGCTGTCACACCCAGGCCCTCACCTCTTCTTTAAAGGAGTCAAGAAAACGCTCTGTGAGATCAAGATACTTTTCCACGTCTTCTCTGGACCATGAATTCAAAATGTCATTTTCCGCCTTGATTATCTTCAGTGCAGTACGCTCTGCCAGCAGCTTTCCATCCTGCGTCAGACAGAGCTTTTTCGTTCTGGCGCCGGCCTGCTCCAGATATAGGATGCCCTCCTTTTCCAATTTACGTATTGCAGAGTTAATGGTCTGCTTACTGATGCCGGTTCGGCGGCACACTTCCCGCAGCGGACAGGAATCTCCCTCGTCATAGTCACAGATCGTATACAAGATATGCATTGCGCTGTCTGAAAGCCCCAGCTTTGCAGATGCCACATGATAAACATTGTCGGTCTCCGTGAGCAGATAGTTAAATCGTTTCATATCCTTTGAAATATGCTCTCTCATTTTTCACCCCCCTGGTACGAAATCATACTTAATATAGCATAGTACGAAATCATACCCATGTCAACCCCTAAAAAACCAACTCCTTATTAAACCTATCGAATTCACAATAGGCTTAACATTCAAATTGCCAATCC
>CANOFQ010000006.1 GCA_947565325.1 uncultured bacterium | reverse complement strand
ATCACGCTCTTGTATGCCGGACGGATGATCTTGTCCATATTGATCAGCTCCTCGATCCTATGGGCGCTCCACCCCACGATCCTTGCGATGGCGAAGATCGGAGTGAACATCTCCAGCGGAATCTCCAGCATGCTGTACACAAATCCGCTGTAGAAGTCCACGTTTGCGCTGACACCCTTATAGATTCTGGATTTCTGGGCAATGACCTCCGGAGCCATGCGCTCGATCATGGAGTACAGCGCAAAATCCTTTTCTCTCCCCTTGGACGTGGCCAGCCTGTGCACGAAGCCCTTGAACACCTGCGCTCTGGGATCCGAAAGGGAATACACCGCATGCCCCATGCCGTAGATCAGGCCCTTGCGGTCAAACGCCTCCTTGTTCAATATCTTCTTCAGATAATCCCGAACCGCATCCTCATCCTCCCAGTCGGAGACATGCTGCTGGATATCCCGCATCATCTCCACCACCTTGATGTTCGCTCCGCCGTGCTTAGGTCCTTTCAGGGAGGAAAGCGCCGCAGCTACCACGGAATAAGTGTCCGAGCCGGAAGATGTTACCACCCTCGTAGTAAAGGTAGAGTTGTTACCGCCGCCATGCTCCATATGCAGCACCAGCGCCGTGTCCAGAACCTTGGCCTCCAGATCCGTGTACTCCTTGTTCGGACGGAGCATCATCAGCAGGTTCTCCGCAGTGGACAGAGCTCCCGAGGGCCTATGTATGTACATGCTTTCGTCATTCTGATAATGATTATAGGCATGATAACCATATACGGCCAGCATGGGAAAGACACTGATCAGAGAAATACACTGCCTCAGCACATTCTCGATAGATGTATCAGAACAGTCCCTGTCATAGGACGCCAATGTCAGCACACTTCTGGTCAGGGAATTCATGATGTCGCTGCTGGGCGCTTTCATGATCACGTCCCTGGTAAAATTGGTAGGCAGCGTCCGGTTCTCCGCCAGAGTTTCCTGAAATTCCTTAAGCTGCGCCTCATTCGGCAGCTCCCCGAACAGAAGCAGGTATCCGATCTCCTCGAAGCCGATGCACTTTCCGTGGAATCCCTTTACCAGCTCGATACAGTCATAGCCTCTGTACCAGAGCTTGCCGTCACAGGGCGTCTTCACGCCGTTCACCATTTTAAAGGCTTCGATCCGCGAGATATTGGTCAGTCCCGTCACCACGCCGTTGCCGTTTTTATCCCTCAGTCCCCGCTGCACCTCATATTTGTCAAACATTTCCGGTTCCAGCCGGTCCGCTTGTCTGCATAACAGTGCATAATCGTTCAATAACATCTCGTTCTTCTTCAATAAAATACCTCCTTTACCTGCTGCATAACATCACCTGACTCCAAACCCCCTATGATGCAAAATAGTTTTATTCACACCTAAGCAATCTGTATTTCTATCTTATCGTTTTTTCCTGCTCTATGTCAATAAAAAATCTCTAAATTTATGTATTTTTCGTCGTATTCTTCTGTTGAAAACTCACAAAAGCCGCATCAGAGAGCTGAATAATCAAGGCTCCGGCACCTTGTCTCTGTACCGAAGCCCTGAATCCTCATCCTGAACACGGCAATTATCTGCACAGTTCCGTCACGATCTCATTAATCACTTTCCCGTCAGCCTTTCCCTTCAGCGCTCCCATGACCGCCTTCATGGCCTGCCTCTTGTTTCCGGAAGTGATCAGATCCGGAAAATGCTCCGTGACATAAGCCCTGATCGCTTCCGCCGACATCATCTGCGGCGCATATTCTGCGATCACGTCATACCGCTTCTGGTATTCGGCCTTTAAGTCCGTCCTCTCCGCAGGACATGTGTCCAGCTGCTCCTTCGCTGTCTTCAGCTCCTTCTTGATCACACGGTCAACCAGCTCCTCCGAGATATCCTCCCTGCATCCCTCGTCGATGGCCACCTTCTTCACCGCTGATACCAGAGAAGAAATCGCATCCTTTCTCTCCTTGTCCCTGGCCTTCATAGCCGCCACCATGTCGCTCCTAAGTTTCTCGAACTCCATATAACCACCTCCCAGATATACTGTCCATACAGTGCTGCTTCAGATCAGCCATGACTACAATCTTAAACCAAGCAGGGCCATGCAGACCCTGCAGCATCATCTCCGGCACATCCCTCCCGTCACGCCGGCCTATAAAAGATACATGGGCAGCGGCTGTCCGATTCCATAAGCTTCGTAAATGTTTTCTCCGGAGTCTTTTTCTTTTTCAGCAGTGCCTTCTGTCTTCGTCCCACATTCTTTTTCTTTTCCTGACGATTTTCTTTTCTTTTCGGAAACTGTATTCCTCGCCTCCGGCTTTTTCGTCCCCGGCTTTTTCATTTCTGACTTTTTTGTCTCGTGTTTTTCCGTCTCCCGCATTTCAATGGTTCTTTCGTCTTCTGTTATCTTCTTTCCGGCCTCAGTCTTAGCCCTGCCCGCCGCTCTTCTGATGCTGCCCTCTCCCACAGGCATATTCGTCTACCTCCTTCGCCAACTCCAGATACTCCCCGGCGCTTCTTGCACTTTTCTTATATGCCATCACAGGCCTGGAATGATCCTGCGCCCACTCGATCTCACTGTCTACCCGAACAATCGTTTTGAATACATTCACCGCCTCATACTGATGCAGTATTTCCAATGTCTGCCTTCCATAATTCTTTCTGGCATCCATCTTGGTGATCGCCACCCCCAGCAGAGACAGCCCCGGCGCCAGCTTTTTCACATTATCCAGAAACTCAAACATATTCGCCACGCCGAAGAGCCCCCAGGGCGTAGCCTCCACAGGAAGGATCACGAAATCCGATGCACAGAGAATGTTCATGACCCAGCCGCCCAGCGTAGGAGGCGAATCGATCAGGATATAGTCGTAGCCGCCCTCCTCCTTCAGTCCGGCAAGTGCTCTGGAAAGAATCAGCTCCCTCTGCCATTTCGTAAAAAGCTCATACTCGATTCCGCTCATCAAGGTGGAGGAGGGAATCAGATCCAGCTTCTCATAAGGGGTATGCACCACATAATCCCGAAGCTCCTCCTCCCTTTTCACTGCCGTATAAAGATTTTTCTCTCCCATGGCGAATCCCAGCACCTGCTCCTCGTCAAAGAAGGAAAGGGAGAGGTTCAGCTGCATGTCCCCGTCCACCAGAAGCACCTTTTTTCCCAGGACAGACAGGGAATAGCCCACATTTGCACAAGTCGTAGTCTTCCCGCTTCCGCCCTTATTATTCGCAAACGCTATGGTTTTCGTCTTCGTCGCCATCAGTCCCCCCGCCGTACAGACATTCTATTCCCTTTTCCGCAAAATAATCCAGCCACTCCTGCGCCGGCCGTACATCCGTCACCACGATGTCCACTTCCTCATGGGTGCATATCCGGGAAAAAGCCACCTTTCCGAACTTCGTGTGGTCAACTGCCAGAATACGCTGCTTGGCGTGCCGGAGCATGGCCTGCTTCACCTGAGAAAACATCTCGTTGGCATCCGTGACCCCCTTCTGCATGTGGAGGCCCTTGCAGGACAGAATCACTTTGTCCGCATTGAAGGATCCGATCATGTCCACGGCTCTGGGCCCCACCAATGCAAAATAATGTTCCCGCAAGGTTCCCCCCGTACAGATCACATCCCAGCCGCCTACATCTGACAGCTCCGCCAGAACCTCGATGGAGCTGGTGATCACCGTAAGCCTCTTTTTGCTTTTCAGCGCCTTCACAACAGCGACACCCGTTGTGCTGGAATCTATCATCAGATGCTCCCCATCCTGAACCAGCCCGCTGACCAGTGCGGCAATGGTCTGCTTTCCCTGCACATTCCTTTTTTTCCGCACGTTGAAGGGCATATCCAGACTGGTGTTCTCATTCAGAAGGGCCCCTCCGTAGCTCTTGGTGGCGAGCCCTTCCCTGTCCAGCTTATCCAGATCCCGTCTGATGGTCTCCTCAGATACGCCGAACAGAGCGCTCAGCTCACTGACCACAACCTTGCGTTCATCCTGAAGCTTTTCAAGGATCAAATTTCTGCGCTCCACCGCCAGCATCTGTTTCTTCGCTCCTTATCCCTTATCACAGTCTGTTTCTTCGCCAGAGCTTCCCCTGCCTTTCAGAAGCCCATTTCAACTATAAAATTGACTTGCATATCTGCGGATCCGGATGGGCAATGACCGTGGAATCCAGATACATGCCGCTCTCCGACACACACTCTCTGGCACGGGATATGGCAGCGTCCACTGCTGAAACCTCTCCACATAGGAACACATAGGATTTTCCGCACATCCCCTTTGCGATCCGCAGCTCTATCAGCTCCACCTCCGCTGTCTTGGCCGCCGCATCCGCCGCCACGATGATGGCTGCTGCGTCAAAGGTCTCCAGAATGCCAAGGGAGCTGATATGCTCCACATGGGTGGTGCCGTATATGGCAGGAAATATACCTTCATGGGGATTTCCCAGCACAAAGCTGTCGATGAGCTGCTCCCCGTACTGCACCTTCGCATTCTCCACCGCCGCATCCACTGCGCTCAGATCTCCCGTGATCAGTGCGATATACTTACCTGGACAGACCGTCTGTGCCTCCACCAGCTCCACGGCGGCTGTCTTCACCATGGCGTCCGCCGCCGTGACTCCGGCAGAAACCGTCTTGAATTCTATCATTCCCAATGCCTTACCCATGGAGCATACCTACCTTTCCGAAATTATCACAAATTTGTCTGTGATCTCCTGCACCACACCGTCCAGAGAAGCATGGAGCCCAACGCTTAAGCCTGCTCCCGGCCTTGCGATGCATTCCCCCTTTTTCACCGATGCCCCCTTCTCCACTACCGGAACCGCCGGTGCGCCGATGTGCTGGCTCAGGAGAAGCTTCACCTTTCGGATATGACCGTCCTTCTTCCACCAGTCGTCAGGCTGCAGAGGCGCATCCCTGTCGTATTTCGCCAGCCCCAGTCTGGCCGCCAGCCTCTCCTCCGGAACCTTTCTGTATTCCCGGCTCTCCTTCACGGGAGCAGGCAGGATTCCCTGCGGAACCTTCACCCCTGCCTTTCGCAGGCCTGCCTTATAGTCAGCGATCAGGCTTCTTGGCGACAGTCCCTGGGGACAGGAATAATTCTCACACAACCCGCAGGAGCTGCAGAACATGGTATTCAAAAACACATTTGTATCCTGAAAATCCTTATTTGCGGCGCTCCGCATGAATTTATGAGGTTCGATGGGATGTCCCAGCGCATGTCTGGGACAAAGGCTGGTGCAGGTCTCGCACTGACAGCAGGAGGAAGCCGCTCTCTTTAAGTCAATGGCAGGATTCCGCCGCTTTCTCCTCACCAGCGTATGTCCATCGTCCAGCACGATTATGGCGTTGGTGGTCTTGGTCACCACCGAGCTTGCCTCCTGCAGATTCCCCATCATGGGGCCTCCTATGAGAAAAGCAGGATTCTTTGTGGTAATCTCTCCGCCGTAGGCCGCCACGTCCCTGATGGATGCGCCGATGGGCACCCGCACCGTCACCGGACGCTCCACCTCTCCCACCACGGACACCAGCTTATCCACCACGGGAGTCTGCTGCTCCAGCGCACGGTACACATTGTACACGGTCTCCACGTTAAAGACAGCTACTCCTTCTTCTATGGGCAGCCCACCGGGCCGGATCACCCTTCCGGTCGCCTCGTAGATCAGCACTACCTCGTCCCCCATGGGATATGCGCTGTCCAGAAGCTGAACCCGCATCCCGGGATAAAAATCTATATAACGGTCAATGGCCTTCAAGGCGGCCTTATATTCCTTTTTGATTCCGATGACAGCTTCTTTTGCGCCTACCGTCTGCGCTATGCCGTCAAAGGTCCGCAGGATCTCCTCCGCCCGCTGCTCCAGCAGCTGTCTGTGGAGCTTCAGCAGCGGCTCGCATTCGGCGCAGTTCATCAGAATGACCTCTGCCCGCTCGTCCAGCTTCGCATAGGTGGGAAAGCCCGCCCCGCCGGCGCCCACGATGCCGTTCTCCTGCAATATCTGCTTCAAAGCCTGAATATCCATAAAAACCCCCATCTGTACGTCTTCTGTACAAATCCAGAGTCCATTTTCTCCGTGCAGACTCTCTCCGATCCCCTCGCTGTAATCAGCCGGTCACTCGTCAACGATCCCCACGATAGCGGCGTCCACAGGCGCATTCTCCATCCCCACCCGGGCGGCGCTTCCCGTGGCCACTAAAACCGTCTCCCCGATGCCGGCTCCGATATTGTCGATGGCCACGAACCGGGAGGCTCCTGCAGCCATCTCCTTCAGGGGCTCTATGACCATGAATTTATTTCCGATCAGATTCTCGCTCTTGCGGGTGGACACAATACTCCCCACTACCTTGCCTACGACCATATTATACTCCTGCAGCCTCTCGCTGTCCCTCTTGTTTTCCCTGTGCCGCTTTTGCCTCTTACGCTTCTTTCGATTTTCTTCCTGCGGGCCTTTGATGCTCCGGCAGGGCCGCCCGCAAGCATTCGCCTCGCCGGCTTCATTTCAAACACCTTGTTTTTGCTCTTTTTATCCTTCAAGTCTTCCCGGCTTTTCTTGTCACCTGATAATGGTCACCTTGTCGCCGGTCTTGATCTTGCTGGCATTGGCCTCGTCCGTGTCGATGTGCATCTCCAGAGTAAAGCTCTCATTCACCCGGATCTTCACCTGATTAAAGACAGTGCCTCTCTCGTTTTCCGCCTTCACGGAAACAATGTCCCCGTCTCCGACTCCGGCTGCCGCCGCATCGGCAGGTGACATATGGATATGGCGCATCGCAACGATGCAGCCCTCCTGCAGGTATATGACTCCCTTGGGCCCCACCACGGCCACGGGAGCGCTGCCCGCCACATTCCCGGACTCCCGGATAGGCGCCGCAACTCCCAGCTTCATGGCATCCGTAGCGGAGATCTCCAGCTGCGACGCCTTTCTCACCGGCCCCAGGACTCTTACGTTCTCAATGGCCCTCAGCTTCAGCCCCACAACGGTCACTGTCTCGTTGCAGGCATACTGCCCTCCCATGAGATCCTTTTTCTTGGTCAGCCTATAGCCTTCGCCGAAAAGCGCCTCCACATGCCCCTGCGTCAGATGGATATGTCTTGCGGACACGCCCACCGGCACCTGATAGCCGCCTTTCTTCTCGTCCATCTTATTGATGGTCTGTAGCACCAGCTGCGTAATCATTTCAACCGTCTGCTGTTCCATGCTCTTCCTCCAACTGATCCGTCCGCCCTCTGCAGCACCCTCCGGGACAGCAAACAGCTTCTGCCCCGGAAGCATTCTGCCCTTTCTGTCTTACCCCTTAACCTTGGGAAGAATCATCTCCACGTCGTTGTGAGGTCTGGGGATCACATGGGTGGCCACCAGCTCGCCCAGCTTGGATGCACTGGATGCACCTGCCTCCACGGAGGACTTCACAGCCCCTACGTCTCCTCTCACCATAACGGTCACCAGTCCGGATCCGATCTTCTCCGTTCCCACCAGAGATACGTTTGCAGCCTTGCACATTGCGTCAGCTGCCTCGATCGCCGCTACCAGACCTCTTGTTTCCACCATTCCCAATGCTTCCTGTGCCATTTTGTCTTCCTCCTACATTTTGATTTGTTCTTTGATTCAACATGCTGTTTGTTCCATATTGTCCTTTGACTCAACATGCTGTTTGTTCCATATTGCCCTTTGATTCAACTTGCCGTTTGTTCCATATTGCCCTTTGATTCAACTTGCCGTTTGTTCCATATTGTCCTTTGATTCAAATCCCACTGTCCTCTTGCATGGATGCCCCATCCGCCAAATGCCCCAGAGTCCCGGGCTATACCTCCTGAATGGTTCTGGCGTCAAGGCCTCCGCCCTCCGCTGTCTTGCTCATGAACCGGCTGGCGCTCAGGTTCACCAGACGAAGGATCTCTTCATGGGGATTGGCAATGATCCCGCTGGCAGCCGGCTTCTTGATGGCCTTCCTCGCAGCCGTCTCCACCGCCTCGGTGACGGAGGCCACGTCCCCCTTCACCACGATGGTGACCAGACGTCCTCCCAGCTTCCTCTCCCATGTGGCAAGCTCCACGCCGGAGGTCTTGCACATGATATCCAGTGCGTCAACCGCCGCCACCACGCCTGAAATTTCGATAAAGCCTAATGATGTATTGCTCATTGACCGGCTCCTTTACTGATGCCCTATATCTTGGGCAGAATCTTCTCCACGTCGCTGTGGGGTCTGGGGATCACATGGGCCGCCACCAGCTCGCCCAGCCTGCTGGCTGCTGCGGATCCGCTCTCCACGGAAGCCTTCACTGCTCCAACATCGCCGCGCACCATGACGGTGACCAGTCCGGAACCGATCTTCTCCGTTCCCACCAGCGTCACCTCTGCGGACTTCGTCATCGCATCAGCCGCCTCGATGGCTGCCGTCAGGCCTCTCGTCTCTACCATTCCCAATGCTTCCTGTGCCATAATGCTCTCCTTTCAATTGCCAGGCCCGCCGTATTTTCCATAGGATGCCTATGGCCGTTTTGGCCTGCCTGCTGTTTTTATGTTATGCTATCCTTGTCAGTTCTTGTCAAAAGCGCTGAGCTTCAGCATCTTTTCCGTATCCCCCGTGGGTCTGGGGATAATATGCTTCTGCACTACGCCGGTGACGGTCTTCGCCATGGCCTCCCCGGCCTCCATGGCAGCCTCCACTGCGGCCACGCTCCCCCGGAACTTCACCGTCACCAGCAAAGGAACCGGCAGTGAATCCGCATTGGCGGGTTTGTTCTTGTCAAAGGTCTCCAGCCTCACGTCTGCGGCCTTGCATCCCGCATCTGCGGCAAGGAACGCGCAGGTCAGCCCGAACACCTCCAGAAGTCCTACCGCCTCCTCCGGGGCGGCTACATTTTCTCTTTCCATGGAAGTCTCCCCCTTCCTTTTCCCCGGCTCCTCCGGCTATGTCCTCTCACCGCTATCTGTTGATGATGGCGATCTTCAGACCCGTCATGGCCAGATTGGTCTTCAGCGCCTCGTTGATCTCCTCCAGCGGATAAGTATGGGTGATCAGCTTATCCATGGGAAGCCCGATCCTCTTGGCGCTCTTCAGGAAATCAAAGGTGGTGGCATAATCCCTGAGCGTGTACACCCAGGAGCCCACCGTGGTGATCTCCTTGGAGCAGATGTCGAAGTGAGGATTGATGGTTGCGTCCCCGCCGTTGATGAAGAATCCCAGCTCGCAGAGCCCGCCGCCGTTGCGGATGAACTTATAGATATTGGAATGTCCCGCAGGCGAGCCGGTGCACTGGAAGGCGAAATCCGCCAGATGGCCGTCGCACTTCTCCTGCACCGCAGCCGTCAGCGCTTCGATCCCCTTATGCTCCTTGAAGTTCACGGAATCGGAGGCGCCAAGCTCCTTGGCAAAGTCCAGACGCTTCTGTTCCCCGTCCACGGCCACGATCCTGTTGATGCCCATGGTGCGCAGAATTGCGATGCAGATCAGGCCGATGGGACCGCAGCCCTGCACCACCACCCTGCTGTTGAACCGGAGGATTCCCGTGCTCTTGGCCCTCTCCACCGCATGGATCAGCACCGCACAGGGCTCGATCAGAACTCTGGAATACAGATCCAGATCGCTCACGTTGAACACGGTGGAACCGCCCCTGATCAGAATATAGTCCGAAAACCATCCGTTCAGATGAATGTCATCGTCGGGAAGAAGCCCGTACACATCGGCGCCGCCCACGTTCTGCTTGTTCAGGTCGAACATGGTGATGTCCGGATTGTCCTTGAAGATCATGCAGGTGACCACCTTGTCCCCAAGCTTCAGATCCTTTCCTGCGCTGTCCTTCTTCACGTTCTTTCCCATCTTCACGATCTCGCCGGTTCCCTCGTGACCCAGCGCCACGGGAATCAGCCCGAAGGGATCCCTCTTGAACTCATGGGCGTCCGTGCCGCAGACTCCGCAGCCCTCCACCCTTACCAGTATATCGTCGTCTCCCACCTGGGGCATGGGAAATTCCTTTACGTCAAAATGCTCCAGGCCCGTGAGCATGGCCACATGCGCCGTCTTGGGGATGGCTCCCCCGGCGCCCGCACTTCCTGCGGGGGCCGCATTCACCGCCCCGGACATGCTGGCGAGCACCTGCTTCACGATCTCTTCTATCTGTGCCGTATCAGCCATTTTACTCTCCTCTCCGACAGGAGCCTGCAGTGTCTGGTCCCTGTCCTCATTGATTCACCCTGCATATCATTTCGGATTTCTTTGATTCGTCTGTCTCTGCTGTCCCTGAAGCCTTCGCGGACGGTCAGCGGATACACAAGCTGTCGGACATGACGCAGCGCCTGCTCTTGGTAAAGGACTTGGCGCTTGTGAGCCCTTCTCCCGTGCGGCTGGCAATGGTGAAGGTGCAGTATCCCTCCCCGCCGAAGCCCAGAGCAGCATAGGAAGGTGCGTTCTTCACCAGAATCGCCGTGTCGATCTCCCTTGCATACTTGGTGATATTGTCAATGTTCTTAGAATGGATATGGGCGGAATGACGGTTGCCATGCTCCAGCCAAACGGCCTTCTCGATGGCGTCGTCGATATCCTTGGCCCGCACCATGCCTAAGATGGGCATCATCAGCTCCTCTGCGATCAGCGGATGCTCCTTGGGCCCCTCGAACACAATACAGCGGATGTTGTCGGGAACGCTCACACCGATCATGGAAAGCAAAGTCCTAGCATCCCTGCCCACGCACTTGCGGTTCAGCCCCTTGGGAGTCAGTACCGTGGCGGTGAGTCTGTCCTGTTCCTCCTTGGAGATCAGGTAGCACCCCTGCTCGGAAATCATGTAATGCATCAGCTCGTCCGCAATGGACTCCACCGCTACGATCTCCTTCTCTGCGATACAGGGAAGATTGTTGTCAAAGGTACAGCCGTTCACAATGTCCGCAGCCGCCTTTCTGATGTCCGCCGTCTCGTCCACCACCGCAGGGGGATTGCCCGCTCCTGCGCCGATTCCCCTCTTGCCCGAGGAGAGCACCGCCGTCACCACCCCGGGGCCGCCGGTGGCCACCACCAAGGGAATGTCCTTATGCTTCATCATGATGTTGCTGCTGTCCAGCGTGGGCTTTTCCACCGTGCAGGCCACGTTGTCAGGGCCGCCGGCCTCCAGCGAAGCCTCGTTGATCATGTTCAGGGCAAAGATAGATGTCTTGATGGCCTGAGGATGGGGATTGAACACCACCGTGTTCCCTGCTGCGATCATGCCGATGGAATTGCAGATCACCGTCTCGCTGGGATTGGTGCAGGGAGTGATGGCCCCGATCACGCCGAAGGGCCCCATCTCGATCAGCGTCAGGCCTCTGTCTCCAGACCATGCTGTCGTAGTTAAATCCTCCGTCCCCGGTGTCTTGTCGGCTACCAGATGATGCTTTAATATCTTATGCCCCACATTCCCCATTCCTGTCTCATTGACTCCCATCCGGGCAATGATCTCTGCATTTTCATGGGTCTTTCTGCGAATATTGCTGATAATCTGTTCCCTCTGGTCAAGGGACATCCTGCGGATGATTGCCTGAGAAGCCTTCGCCGCCGCAATGGCATCGTTCATGTCCGTGAAGATGCCGTGCATTTTTCCTACCGGCTCGGCGATCTGCATCTTTGCGATCACCTCCTGCACAATATCCTGCACCAGATTCTCATTTACAAGCACGCTCTCGTCCTCCTATTCCAGTGCCGCATCTGGCCTCCCACCGCCCACACCTCGGGATGAAAATCCGGCTGGCTTGCGCACATCCGGATTTTCATCCGGGCGCTGTACGGCCAGATGCTGTTTCCTGTGCCGCATCTGACTTCCCTGGTCAGATGCTGTTTCCAGTTCTGTTCTATCTCTTTACAATTGTTCAAAAACCGTTCTTCCGTAAGCCGCCAGATCCGTGTCCTGCCGGGCTGTTCCCCCGCTGACCCCCAGCGCCCCAACGATGACCCCGTCCTTCCTCAGCACCTCGCCTCCGCCGAAAATGACGATCTTTCCCCCATTGGTGAACTGGATGCCGTAGAGGCTCTCTCCCGGCCCGCTCAAGCTCCCCAGCTGGGCCGTTGACATCTGAAACGCTATGGATGTATAGGTCTTGTTCAGGGCTACGTCAAAGCTTCCTATGTACGCCCCGTCCATGCAGTGGACTGCCACCGGTCTGGCGGAGGCGTCTGACACCGCAGTGACCACCCGCATATCCCACTCCGCCGCCTTGGCCTCGATCTTCTCGATCAGTCTCAGGGCCAGCGCCAGAGACATGTCCGTCCGTACCAGCCCGCCGTTTGCGGCCGTGAAGCCGCTCTGGGACGCTCCCCCGGGAGCCGTTCCCGTACCCGGATCTGCTCCTGCGGAAGCCCTTCCTTCGGACACTGCCCCTGACCCTGCCGTCCTTCCCATGACCTCACGGACAATGGCTTCTATCTCTCTCTTATCCATATCGGCCTCCCTATACAAGCAGGGCCTATCTTCCCATCTGCTCCAGCACCTTCTTGACGATCTCCGCCACCTGCTGGGGAGAAGCGGTATTCTCCTCCTTCTTACTGTGGCATCCGCCTCCGCAGGTATGGCAGCTGGGCTTGCCCTCCTTTGCGTTAGGGCAGAGATTTGCAGGATGACGGCCCTTCATGCCGAACTGCCTCCTGATCTCGTACAGATCCTCCACCTGCTGAGGGGTGAACTCCTTGGGGCCGCCCAGCAGTCTGGACTGATACAGAAGCTGCGCATAGAACTCAACAGACTCCATTTTCAGGTATGCGCTCAGCAGGGAGTCGGAATAAGTCAGTGCGCCATGATTCTCCAGCAGAACTGCGTCAAAATACTGTACATATTCGGAAACCGCATCCGGGATCTCCATGGTGGAAGGCCTGCCGTACTTGGCGATGGGCACACAGCCAAGAGCGATGACGGCCTCGGGCATGATGGGCTGGGTCAGAGGAATGCCTGCAATAGCGAAGCTGGTGGCATATACGGGATGCGCATGCACCACGCTCTTCACGTCCGGCCTCTCCTGATACACCCTCATGTGCATCTTGATCTCCGAGGAAGGCTTGAAATTACCGTTTGCCTGAATCACGTTGCCCTGAGCATCCACCTTGCAGATGTACTCCGGGGTCATGAAGCCCTTGGACACGCCGGTGGGGGTGCAGAGGAACTCGTTGTCGCTCAGCTTCACGGAAATATTTCCGTCGTTGGCGGCAACCATGTTTCTGTTGTAGATCCTCTTGCCGATGTCACAGATCTCTTTTTTGATTTCATACTCGTTTTGCATTTCCATTCCTCCTGATTTTCTATCACTGAATTTTTTGATTTGCACATCTCTGGTGTCTGGTTCTTCCGATGCTTCCGATGCTTTACTCCCTGACCCTGTCTTTGGCTCCTTGATTTCTGCCCTTTTACCACATCTAGTCCTAAATTTTATTATAAGCCCATATTCCACACAAGTCAACATAAAATGCGTTGTTTTATGTCGTTTCTGGTTTGTTTTTGTGGCATTTTCTTCCTCGGGCGGTTCAGATAATCCAAAATCCCGTCCACACCCTCCCCAGTCACCGAATCCACGAAGAAAATGTCCCGGCAGCCCGCATTTTGCAGCCACAGTCTGGCCAGAGGCAGGTTCGCCTTCGGCTCATTGATCTTGGTCACGATCCCGATCACGTCCCTGTTCACCATGCAGGTGATATTGGGCGGGAACAAGGTATAGCTCTCCGTGGCCGCCACCAGCAGCCCCACCACGTCCGCCTCATAAGCATATAAGGCCAGCGCATACCCCAGATGATGGGTCTGGGCATACTCTCCGGGCGTATCGATCAGTACATCATCATAATGAATGTACTGTGTCTTGCAATACCGTATCTTTTCCTTGGACAGAGCCTGCTTCAAAGTGGTTTTCCCGCTTTCGCTGCGACCCATCAGTATCAGTTTCTTCATACGAACCGTTTCACTCCTCATATGCCCGGAGCATCTTCCCGATCCGCTCCAGATCCTGAGCTTCCTCCCGGGAATCATAGGTATAGTTTTCCGGCACGGCTTCAAACAGCTCGATGCGGCTCATTTCGCTCTCGGGCAGCTCCCCCAGAGAATGGACTTCCGCATAGAAGACCCTGCCATTGTTTTTCCCCTTGCCGTCTCCCCATATCTGCTCATAGTCCCACAGCGGCATCAATCTGCAGTCTTTGATCCCGGACTCCTCATACAGCTCCCGTCTGGCTGCCTGCATGGGGGTCTCTCCCGGCTCCACATGTCCCCCCGGATGTTCAAAGCTCCCCCTGCGCTTATGCCAGCAGTAGACCCACTTTCCCTTATAATTTGCAAAGATAACCACAAAACCAATATCTGCCAGCCACCCTGCCGGATAATTCGTCTTTAACGCCATCCAACCCCCTCCTCTTCTCTCCAATAGGCAGACCCGTCCCTAAGTCTGTCGATCAGTCTATATTGAAACATTTCCCTGCGAACCAATTCTATGTCCCCAAAAGCAATGTTTCCCCGAATGATCTCATTCACTTCTTTTTCAGTATACCGCCTTGCGCTTTCAAGCTGATTGGCAATTTTCGTCAGCGCCAAAATCCGCATGGGCCTTTTTGAGGGATACTGCGTCAATCTGCCCGCCTCGTCATAATAACCCTCTAGCTTCTTTCGATATTCTTCCTCGGTTTTCTCGGTTTCTTCTTTTCTTTCGGTTTTTTCAATCCTTACTTTCTTTTCGATCTTCTCTCCCTTTCCAATCTCTTCCATTTTTTCAGTTTCTCCTACTCTATCGGCCTCTTTCCGTAAAGGTCAATTCAAATTAGGTAATCCGTCATAAAGCTCATTAAACGATTTCAGGCCTTTGCATCTTCCAAAAGACAGTTCCCTGTTATCTCCGAATTCAAGAAGGAAACATTTTGTCAATTCTTCCACTGTCTGTTCGAGAGCCGTAAAAAATTGCTGATAAGCAAATTTCTGTGCAGTCGTTTCTTCTTTAAAACAGCTTGTGATAAGGGATTCCGTCACTTGGTCAAGCGGATAAATTTTTAAATGCATAAGTTCATGCACGATAACCTCTTCAAGATTTTCCTGCTTTGGATTGACAATGTTCAACAGCAAAACAGCTTTTCTGTCATCACAGTCTATTTTGATATCCCCCGTCTTGTGTCAGCCGACATCCTCGACAAATTGCAGCCTCACATCCCAGAACGGTGAGATTCTAAGCTTTTCGCAATATTTCTCACATATTTTCACAAGGTCTTTCTTTTCCACCGTCGTTTCTCCTCATGCATCCCTTATATATTATCCTGCCTATGCATTGTCTTCACCATGTGTGCTCTACTCATCACAATGAATGCTTTTAATAGTCCTTTGCCGGACCGCCCACCGCCCGTCAATACCGCCCGCAGAAGTCGCTCCGCAAAAAGCAAATCCTGCCGCATTCAAACATCACGTCCTTGTAATTCCGCAGACCGTATATTTCAGCACATCCCTCACATAATCCAGAATGGCTTGTTCCGAGGCCTCCACCTCCGACACCGTACCCGATAGGATCAGCGATCCGCTGAACCGGTCCACGAACCCCAGATCTATCGACGCCGCCTTCATCCCCACGTCCGCCATGATGATGGCCGTCTCTGCAGGGGAGACCGTCATGATGCCGATGGCGGCCCTGGCATAGTCTACACTGGGATCCAGCCCCAGCTTCTCGTACAGAATCGGATCCGGGCTGGCGATGATATGGGCCAGCGTGATCTGTTTGCCCGGCACCAGCTCCTGCACGATCCTTTGTTTGTTCTTGTCATCCAGCCAGTCCATTTTTCCTTCCTTTCTGCTGAGCATCTGTCTTTGCTTCGTCTTTATGTTTCTCTCCCCATGGGCCAATATCGATCCCGGTTCCCCGGACCGCCAGCCTGATACCGATTTCCTTTTCAAGCCTGCGGCCCCATGCCTATTCCAATTTCCCAGGCCTTTCAATGATACAGCCATGGGCTTTGTTTTTGCTGCCCCTGTCATAGTTTACGCCCACCAGAAGCACCTCCCCTGCTGCGTCTTGCTCACTTGGGGCAAATGTCCCATATATCCTGCCACACACCCGGCCGAAAGCCGCCTGGCCCGCCCTGATGCCTAATCCCGGAGCTTCAGAAAATCTGCCATTTCCGGCGTGTATTCCGGCGTAAACTGGGTTCCCAGTCTGGCCAGCTCACCCAGCACCTTCCCAAGACCCTCTTGGGTTCTGTGCCAGTTTTCCTTTGTCAGTCCGCCCACCGCCACCGGCGCCACCATAAACCGTGTATCCGGAAAGGAGAGCTGATAATACATCAGACACCTTCTGGCGTGATATGCCTTGCAGCAGAGAATCGCCTTTCCGGGGCGGATTCCTTTTTCGTCCAGAAGGATCTTTGAAAGCCTTGCGTTCTGGGCTGTGTACTCTGCTTTATCTTCTTTCAGGATACACTTCTCCTCTACGCCGCACCGCCGCAGCACGTCCGTATAAAGCTCGCATTCCGTGGCATAGTCATCCCTGTATATTCCCGCCTTTGACTTTACGCCCATGAACCTGCCGCATGTCACGGAGAATCTGCCTGAGGGCACCACATAGGGGGCACAGCCCTCCTTCCAAAGAACAGCGGCCCGCTCCGGCAGCTCCGGATAGGAGCCTCCGGGAACAAAAATCACGTCTGCCTTTTCCAGCTCGTCCTCCACAAAGATAAAATCTGATATTTCCTGAATGATTCTCAAAAGCCCCCTCCGTTTCCCTGACCATGCAATACATCTGCCTTTGCACTGCCCACACTGCCCGGTCCCACACCATAGGGCGACGGGGCGTCCCTCCCGCCGTACAATCCCTGTCCCGGCCCTTGGAGGATGCTCTCATCCGCCGATATGGCATTTCAGCTTCGTGCTTCTCTCCACTTCCCCTTTAAGCCTCTCCATGTACGTCGGCTCCGGAGGCAGTATCTGCGGCAGCTCATAGACCCTGCCAAGTCCCTGATACTTGTCCTGCCCCAGCCTGTGGTAGGGCAGCAGATAAATGTCCTCCACCCCGGAGAGCCTGTCCGCAAAGGCGGCTATGGCCCTGATCTCCTCCGGCTTATCGTTGAAGGTGGGGATCACCGGAACCCGGATGCTGAGCTTCGTCCTGCCGGATGCGGCGATCTTTTTCGCATTCTCCAGCATCAGTCCGTTATCCCGCCCGGTGAACCGCTTATGCTTCTCGCCGTCCATATGCTTGATGTCCATGAGATAATGATCCAAATAAGGCAGGATCTCCTCTATGACCTCCCACTTGGCGCAGCCCATGCTCTCCATGGCGGTGTTGATGCCCACGGCCTTGGCCCCGTGCAGGAGGTCTCTTGCAAACTCCGGCTGGCACAGACTCTCTCCTCCGGAGAGCGTCAGCCCGCCGCCGGAGCGGACATAGTAAGGCCTGTCCTTCTCCACCGTCTCCATGACCTGAGCCACCGTCACGTCCTGCCCGATGATCTTGGTCTTGCCGTTTACCTGCATCTTTTGAATTCCGTACTCCTGAGACTCCGGGTTACAGCACCACTTGCACCGCAGCACGCAGCCCTTCAGAAAACAGATGGTTCGGATTCCCTTTCCGTCATGGATGGAATACCGCTGTATGTCAAATATTCGTCCTTTTGTCTCCAGATAGTCCCTCGTCATTTTCCGTCCTCACCCGCCGCCCCGGCACAAATCTCCTTTTTAAGCAAAGCTCTCTCCCAGTCTCCCTTTTCGGCAAAGCTTCCTGCACAAAGCCTGCCGGAGCTATAAGCCCGGCCGCTCCCTGCAGTTCAAGCCAAAAGTCCGTCGGCCCCCTATAAATCAAATCGGAAGATGCATTTCTCGACTTCCCCTTTTTCCCGCATGTCATTATCCGGCGGCAGCTGGGCAATTTCCAGAAGCACGCCCCCTGCATATTCACAGGTTTTCCTCGAAGCATAATTATCCGGGTTGCAGGTTATGATCACATATTGCAGCTCATGCTTTTTCGCCAGCTGGAACAATAATAGGCAGGCCTTTCCGGCATAGTGATTCCCTCTGTGTTTTTCGTCCACATGATATCCTATGTTTCCGCCGTAATACAGCTTATCATTATGGCCGATGCGCAGATCGCAGCCGCCCACCTTGAGTCCTTCCCTGTTTATGATGGCAAAATGGTACGCCGGAACCCAGTCCTTTTCGGCATCGCCCTCCACAGTCTTCTCCAGCGCCAATCGTATTTCCTCATTCTTTAAAAAATCCGTATCCAAGAACATAATCAGCCTCTTCTTTCTCACTGCGCTCTTGTGCCACTCCACGCTTTTTGCAGACCCGGACTCTTGTTCCATGCCCTTTTGCAGACCCGGATCCCTGATTTCATGATTTATTGCAGATCCGGATCCCTATTCCATGCCTTTTTGCAGATCCGGATCCCTGCCCCTTGGAAGGGCAAGACACATCCTACAGTCCCTGCTCCGTCCTGCGGATGATGTCGTCCTGCAGCGACTTGGACAGCGTGGTGAAAAGTGCGCTGTACCCCGCCACCCGAACCACCAGATGGGCATACTTCTCCGGATGGGCCTGAGCGTCCAGAAGCGTCTCCCTGTCCACCACGTTGAACTGCATATGGCTGCCCTTCTGATCAAAATAGGAGCGGATCAGGGCCACGAAATTCTCCAGTCCCTTTTCCCCGGAAAGGGCCGTGGGATGGAATTTCTGGTTGAACAGCGTGCCGTTGGACGCTATTCCGTGATCCAGCTTGGAGACGGAGTTGGCCGCCGCAGTGGGGCCGTGCACATCCTTGCCCGCCGAGGGAGATACGCCGTCCGCCACGGGAGTGTGCGCCAGCCTGCCGTCAGGAGTAGCCCCTGTCTGGGCCCCCAGAGGCACGTTTGCGGACACAGGGTAGAGTCCCGCCTGAAACTGTCCGCCCCGGGGATTTCGGAAACGAAGCAGAGGCCTTGTGTAGGTATGTGCCACGTCTCTCGCAAACATGTCCACTTCCTCATTGTCGTTGCCGAACTTGGGAACCTGCTCTATCATCTCCAGCAGCTCCTCATATCTCTTCTTTTCCTCCGCAGGAAGCTGGGCATTCATCACCGCCGTGATCATGCCGGCCACCTGGTCCTCCTCCACAGTCATGCCGTTTTTCTCCATCTCCCTGAGAATCCCCGTGACAATCTCCCCTGCGCTTACGGCGTCGAAGCCCTGCCCGAAGTTCATGGCCAGCGCACGCTTGTACTCGCCCAAAGTCACCTTCTTCTCCTCGAAGACCAGCTTCTTGATGGCGTAGAGGGAATCCGCCATGTTCGCTATGCCGAAGCCCTGAGGGCCGGTAAAGTTGTAGACCGCACCGCCCTCCTGAACGGTCTTTCCCCTCTTGATGCAGTCATCCACCATGCAGGACAGGAAAGGCAGCGGACAGCGGGTGGCATGAGCCACGTCGATGGCATTGTCCGCATTCACCAGCAGAGAGATATTATAATCCATCTGTTTCTTATATGCGTCATAGAATTCCTCGAAGGAAGTCATATCCTCCACTCTGCCCGTCTCTATGCTGATCTTCTCCCCCTTGTCCCAGCCGTTTGAGAATACCAGCTCCAGAGGGCGGCACATGTTGTAGAACGCCGCATCATGCCAGCCTTCCGTCTTGCCGGCTTTCTGGGGCTCCACGCAGCCGATGATGTTGTACTCTCTGGCGTCCTCCAGAGTCAGTCCCCTGCTCAGAAGGGAGGGAATAATCACTTCATCGTTATAGTAAGCAGGAAGTCCGATGCCCGTCCTGGTCAGATCCGCCGCCTTCAGCAGCAGCTCATGGGGCGACTTGTTCCATACCCGGATGGAGAGGGAGGGCTGGGGCAGGAATACATGCTTGGAGGCGGTGATGCACATGAAGGACAGATCGTTGGTCACGTCGCACCCGTCCCTGTCCTGCCCGCCCACGATCAGATTCTGGAAAAGGCTGTAGCCCGCAAAGCCCTCTGCGCTGGCCGCATCTCTGCACTTGTTCAGGTCGTTGAGCTTCACCCAGATGCAGTCGATCAGCTCCTGCGCCGCCTCTCTGGTAAGCCTCCCTTCCTCCAAGTCTTTTTTATAATAGGGATACATATACTGGTCGAAGCGTCCCGGGGAGATGGAATGGCCGCTGGACTCCAGCTGCAGCAGCTGCTGCACGAACCAGAAGCTCTGGCAGGCCTCCCAGAAGGAACCGGCCCCATGCTCCGGCACCTGCCTGCAGTTTGCGGCAATCTGCATAAGCTCCTGCCTTCTGGCGGAATCCGTGCAGGCGGCCGCCTCCCGCTGCGCCAGATCCGCATATCTGTTGGCATAGCGGATCACCGCCTCGCAGCTGATGATCACGGCCTGCAGAAACTGGCTTCTGGTGCAGTAATCGGCGTCCCCGGGGCTACACTTTTCCAGCTCCTCCCGCACCTGCTCAATGATGCCTCTGTACCCTTGCGCCAATACTCTTTCGTACTGTACGGTCACATGGCCCACACCGTTGTAAAAATAATTCCCCGGCGTGAAAATATTATGCTCTATGGCCTTTCTGGCCTCCGGCGCCATAAGGGAGGTAGCCAGCTCACTGGTGGTCTTCCCCTCCCAGTAGGCGTCCGCCTCCGCAAGCTCCTGCTTGGTCTGCTCCGCTATGTAGAAGGGATCGGCCTTTCTGACGGCCACGGTGTCAAACTCCTCCTCCAGCCATTTATAGGAAAATTCCGGATAGGTTTGACAGCCTCTGGGGGCAATGGTGCTGCTGCCCGCCACCAGCTCCCCCTCCCTGATGACAATAGGAATATTGTCAAGAATATGCGCAAACGCAAGGGCCCGCCGCATCACTATGGGCTTGTCCTCCGTGGCCTTATAGGATTCCGTGATCAGCCTCGCTCTGGCAGACTCTATCTCCGGCATCTTGGCGTACAAATCCGCCACCAGCTTGGGGATTCTGTCGGTCTTTTGTATCTCCTGAGTGTAATATTTTGCCATCTGCTCTCTCCACCTTCCGCATTTATAAAGCTTTATCTTGTAAAATACCTTTCAGCTCAAGAAAACCTATTTGTTTCCAGTATATGCCCCGCTGTCCCAAATGTCAATGAATCTAACGCATATTTTATTACTTTTTTGTGGATTTATTTGGTTTGTTGTTGCCTTTGTTATTTGAGTTTCTGCTGTTCATTTTTTGCCGTTGTTGTGGAGGGTGTCCCGCCTTTGCTGCCGGGGGCCTGTCGCCGTTGCCGTGGAGGGTGTCCCGCCTTTGCTGTTGGGGGGCTTGTCGCCGTTGCCGTAGAGGGTGTCCCGCCGTTGCTGCCGAGGGCCTGTCGCCGTTGCTGCTGAAGATTTTTCCGGAAGTATCAGACTACGGTGTGTCTTTCTCCTCCGGCAGCACGTTCCTTATAAGGCTGGTATAGGCCAGCAGAATATAGACTCCGTAGATCAGGAAAAACAGCCCTGCCGCAATCCCCGCCACGGCCGCAGGACTGCTCCACCCCACCATGACCCCCGGCTCCGGTGTCCTTGCCAGATTCAGCAGGACAGGCACCCCCACGAGAAGCGCAGGAACCGCAGGCATGGCATAGTAGATTGCCGACCAATGCCACAGAGCCCTTTTCATCTCCCCCACATCCATGCCCAGCCTATGAAGCAGGGCGAACTGACGCTTATAGCGGCCCGACTCCGCAAGCTGCTGAATGGTCAGGATGGTGGCGGCGGTCACGGTCAGCGCCAGGGCCAGGAAATACAGGGGAAACACCGCCGTGGCGGTTCCGGAGGCCGCCTGCGCCTCCTCGGCGGCCTTGGAATAGACGGCATCATAGTCCCCGGTTCTGACCTCCGCCTCATCCCGGATGGCACACAGACCATCGTAGATTTCCTCCCCCACCGGCGCAAGCGTCTTGGCCGCATAGGCATGATGGTGGACGGTGCAGGCCTTAGCCGCCTCGTCTGGAACCACGAGAATGAACTCATGGCCGTTGCCCTCCCCATAGCGCTGCAGGAAATGTTCGGTATAAATGCCGCCGGGAGACAGTGTGGCGCCGCCCAGAATCAATTCCTCGTCATATCCCCTGAAAGCAGCCTCCAGATAAGACATGCAGTGGATAAAATATTTACCCTGAGCAGGCTCCGCCGCCTCATACCCCGCCAGAGCACGGAGGGCGGCATAGTCGCTGTAGCCAATGACAGGATCCCCGCCGTAGCCGTAATCCAGATAGGCCTCCTTGACATTTACATAGTCAATGAGCCGGGTGTCCTGACTCTCATAGACAGTGTATTGCCGGCACCGGTCTATGGGAATGTTTCCCTCGATATAGTCCAAGTATTCTTTATGGATCCCTCCCTTACTTCCCCCGATGTAGAGATCGAAGCACGTCTTCTCCGCCGACCGGCCCACGAAAAGCCCCCGGAACACCAGACCCGCTCCCTCCGAAATCAGCGTACCGGTAAAAATCATGGACAAGGTGGCCATCAGCACCCCCATGGTGGCCACCTTTGCGGTAAGCATGCGGAACACCAGCAGCCTGTGCTTTTTATACTTTCCGGCGGGATGCCTGTCGAAAAATGCCGGAATGCCGGATGCAAAGCTGAGGAAAAAGCCATAGAGAAAGACAACAAGGAGTCCCGCTCCCACCATGCCCAAAGACAAGTCTCCCGCCATCATGAGCAAGGCGCCAGCTATGCCCAGGGCGATGGAGACCGCAAAAATTCCCTTGCGGCTCCTGCCGCTTCCGATGACCGCATTTTCGTTTTTCTTTTCAAAATAGATCAGGTCATAAATCTGTGTCTTCCGAATGCGCCTGCGGCTCCTTCCCAGAGCGAGCAGATAAATCAGGACAAAGTATACCGCCGTCAGCCCCGCCGCCGGAAAAGAGAATGCAAAAGAAAAATGATAGGCCTGGCCGAACAGGGCAAACACTACGGCCCGCATGGCCTGAAACAGCAGATTGCCAGACAAAAGCCCCAGCACCAGAGCGCAGCCGCCCACCATCAGATTCTCCTGAAAGAACAGCCTTGCCACCTGCTTATTCTCCAGACCGATCAGAAGGTAGGTGCCAAGCTCCCTGCTGCGGCAAGACAATATGAAGCCGGTAGAATAGGACGCCAGCCAGCCAAAGACGCACACCACTGCAATGCTGACCATCACGATCAGCATGGGCATCTGGGCCATCATCTTGGAAAGGGTCAGAATCTCCCGGGAGAACATCAGTCCGTTGAAGGAATAGAGCAGCGCCGCAGCCATGACCATGGCCGCAAAGTATACCAGATAGTCTCTGGCCTGCCGTCTGGCATTTCGCAGGGAAAGCTTAGATAACGTCACTAACATCACCTCCCATCGCCGCCAGCACATCCAGAATCTCATGATAGAAGATTCCCCGGCCCCTGTCCCCCCGCAGCAGCTCGTTAAAGATACGGCCGTCCTTCAAGAACAGCACCCGCCCGGCATAGCTGGCGCTGTAGGTGTCATGGGTCACCATCAGAACGGTGGCACCTGCGGACTCGTTCATCCGGGTCATGATCTCCAGCAGATTCTTGGACGCCCTTGAATCCAGAGCTCCCGTGGGCTCGTCCGCCAGCAGCAGGGACTGTCCCGCTACCATGGCCCGGGCCACCGCAGCGCGCTGCTTCTGTCCCCCGGACACCTGATAAGGGAACTTTCCAAGGATCCCTTCGATTCCCAGCTTTGCGGCCATCTCCCCCACCTTCCGGGTCACCGCCTTCGGATCCTCATGATTCAAAGCCAGCGCCAGACCGATGTTCTCCTCCAGCGTGAGGGTGTCCAATAGGTTAAAGTCCTGAAAGACGAAGCCCAGCCGCTCCCTGCGGAATTTCGCCAGCCGGCCTGCCGGAATGTCCGCAATGCTCTCTCCGTCCAGCAGGATATCCCCTGCGCTTACCCTGTCAATGGTGGAAATACAGTTGAGCAATGTGGTCTTGCCGCTGCCCGAGGCCCCCATGATGGCGATGAATTCCCCGTCCGCCACGTCGAAGCTGACACGGTCCAGAGCCTTTGTCACATTATTCTTACTGCCGTAATATTTTTCGATATTCTTAACCTGCAGCATATAACCGCCTCCTTTTTATGATAGTTCTATATTACGGCAAAAACAAAGGCGGTTGTATCGAATTGCCATTGATTTTCCTTACAATTCCGTAAGCTTTTCCCTTGGGGGAAACGCCAGCGTCACCGCCGTGCCCTCTCCCTCTTCGGAAACAAGCCAAAGTCCCAGTCCCAGGCTGTCCGCCAGCCTTCTGCACAGATACAGCCCCATGCCGGTGGAACCGCCCCGGCTGCGCCCGTTGCTCCCCGTGAAGCCTCTGTCGAAGACCCGGGGCAGCTCGTGGGCCGGTATGCCCATGCCGTTATCCTCCACCGTCAGATGCACCTGCTTTTCCGTCATCTCGGCCCGGAGCGTGACCACGGGATCGCCCTTTCGGTATCTTGCGGCGTTCTGCAGCAGCTGACCCAGAATGAACACCACCCACTTCTCGTCCGTAAAGACCCACCTCTCCAGGCCCTGAGTCTCCACCCTGACGCCGCTTTGCATCAGCAGGGCCCGGTGCCGGTCTATGGCTGCAGCCGCAAGCTCCGACAGAAGCACCTGCCGGATGACGAAATCCTTCTCCGGGCTCTCCGCCCGGGCATAGAACAGAGTGCGCTCCACATAGGCCTCGATCTGCCCCAGCTCCTGCATCAGCCTGCGTCTGGTGTCATTGTCTGCCTTCCGGCAGATCAGCCCTGCCGCCGTGATGGGGGTCTTGATCTCGTGCACCCAGCCCTCCACGTACTCCCGATACTCCCTCTGGGCCGCCTGCGCATCGGAGACCGCACCGGTCATGGCCCGCCCCGCCCGGCGCATCAAGTCAAAGAGCCGCCTCTCGTACAGCGTCCTAGGTTCCGGCGCACACTCCGCAAAAAGATATTTCCGATCCAGCTGCTCCATAACGGACTCCAGCTCCTTAAGACGGGCCCGCTGACGGGCAAAGGACGCCAGCTCCATGGCGCCAAAGACCAGACACAAGGCAATCAAAAGAATCAACAGCACTCCTGTCTGGGTTCCGGTGGCGGCCAAAAACACCGCCGCCAGCACGACGCAGATCAGCCATGTCATGATTCTTCCAAGCCCGTCGGCCAAAAATTCTCCAAGCCTCATAATTGATACCCCATTCCCCGGCGGGTGGCAATCAGGTCGGGCAGTCCCAGCTCCCCCAGCTTTCCCCTCAGTCTGGTCACATTGACGGTAAGTGTGTTGTCATCAATATAGATTCTGCTGTCCCAGAGGGTCTCGATCAGATCCGCCCGAGAGACGATCTCTCCCGCATGTCCCATGAGGCAGGCCAGAATCTGCAGCTCGTTGCGGGTCAAAAGGACGGTTTTCCCTCCGGCAGACAGGGTTCCCTTGGTCAGGTTCAGCCGCAGGCCCGCAGCCTCCAGCACCTCCGACTGCTCCAAGCCGCCGCCCCGGCGCAGAACCGCTTTGATTCTCGCAAGGAGAACCGGCACGCTGTAGGGCTTTGTAATATAGTCGTCTCCCCCAAGGCTTAAGGCCCGCACCTCGTCCAGCCCCGAATCCCTGCTGGTGACAAAGATCAGAGGCGCCCTGACGGACTTTCGCAAAGATGCGCACAAGGAAAAGCCGTCCCGTCCGGGCAGCCCGATGTCCAGCAAAATCAGATCCGGGGCAAACTCTGCGGCCTGCTCCGGAACATCCCGAAAATCCGTCACCGCCCGGGGACTGTACCCCTCGTTTTCCAGCAGGAGCAAAAGCTCCTCTCTGGTGGAGGGATCGTCCTCGATTATCATAATTTTGTACATATGCATCCATCTCCCCCATTGGAATTCCGACTGGGAACGGTGGGTCAGGCTCAGGCAAAGCCCAAACTCGAAAAGACACTCTTCAAGCACAAGTGCGGAAAAGCACCGCTCAAGCCCAGAAAGACACCGTTCAAGCACAAGCCCGGAAAGGCGCCCTTCAAGCCCAGCAAGACGCCCTTCAAGC
>CANOFQ010000005.1 GCA_947565325.1 uncultured bacterium | reverse complement strand
GATAGACCTGCTCCTTATTGGGCATGATCATGAACAGCAGCTGAGTCCCCCTCTCAGCGCACAGCTCCTGCAGCCGCCTCATCAGCCCCAGATACTCCTCCATGGTTTCCTGCCCCAGCGCATTGGCCCCCGTATAATAGGAGACACTGTTATTTCCGGAAAAGAACAGCCAGTCGAACCGCCCCAGTATAGTGTAGGCACCGGCGATTCTGGGCGCAAGATAACTGTTGTCAATGAGCTTTCCCTCATAGTTGTCATAGCCTATCTCTCCGCAGACATCGCACTGGTACTTCGTGTAGCCATAAGTCGTATAGCTTACCTCCTGTATGAGTACTACACTGTTCTCATGTCCTAATGCCGGGACAGTCTCCTCATAGGTGTCTCCGCAGCCGCTGCACTGCCAGACCCAAAGTCCCGTCTCCACACAGGAGGCCTCCTTCTCCTCCGTGCATATATAGTCATGCTCCGTCTCCTGACTGCCCTCGGTTGACAAGTCCTGCCCTGCCGACCATCCCTGACTGTCCCCTGCGGACGGTTCCTGCCCCCCTGGCAATTCCTGACCAGCCCCGGCGGACGGTTCCTGCCCTGCCTCGGTTTCCGCTCCTCCGCTTTCTTTCTGAATCAGCTCCGGCATGTCCATGACTGAGCTTCCCTCTTCCCCATAGACCAGACGGGTCAGTATCCCCTGCAGATGCTTGTCATAGAATCCTTCCAGCCCTCCCGAGGCTCCCTTCTCCAGAGAGATCAGGACGCTTCTGAACGGTATATTGTCGTTGTACCATTCCTCCAGCCGCTGTCCGAAATCTGCGCTGAAGGCCGTGGGAAATTGCGCCCCCGTCCGCTTCTCCCCCGGATCGTAATTCAGCTCCTCGTAAGCGTCCGGCGCACAAAGCCTGATTGCGCACCAGACTGCGGTAGGGAGAATCAACATTCCCATGAATATTCCGATCTCGACAGCCTGAATGATTTTTTTCATCCGCCCCTTCCTCCACCTTGCCTTTGCGGATTCATCCCGCACCGACTACTTCAGTTTTTGACAACAGCCCTTAAAACTGAAAATAGATAAAGGGATTATATGTTCCCGCCACAAGACACAAGATACTGACAGCCAATATGGCCATCTGAAATACAAAATTGTCATATAATCTTGACACCCCTCTGAAGCGCCGCTGGACGAATCCGGCTCCCACAGCGCCCAGAAGCAGCGCAAGGAGCACCTGCATATTCAGAAAAGAAAGGGCACTGTACCGGGCTTCCCCCATGCCAAACAGCTGGCCCACATACTCCACCGCAGCCAGAATGCTGTTCGACCGGAAAAACACCCATCCTATCATGACGCAGGACAAGGTATAGATGCGGTTCAGCAGCTTCATGGGATTCCTGTCCAGAAGCCTTCCCAGAAACAGCCTCTCAAGAATCAGAAGCACGGCATAGAACAGCCCCCATGCCAGAAAGGTGTAGTTCGCTCCGTGCCAGATCCCCGTCAGCAGGAAGACGATGAACAGATTCCTGCAGGTCACTGCCAGCCCCTGCCGGCTTCCCCCCAGCGGGATATATACATAGCTCCTGAACCAAGAGGATAGGGAGATATGCCACCTGCGCCAGAACTCCCGGACAGACATGGCCGTGTACGGATATGCAAAGTTCTCCTTAAGGCGAAATCCCAGCATTCTGCCGATTCCGATGGCCATGTCCGAATAGCCGGAAAAATCATAATATATCTGAAACGTGTAGGATATCATGCCCAGCCATGCTGTGCCCGCTCCCACATGTGTCGTTTCCAGCGCCCATATCTGGTCAGCCACGCTCCCCAGCGTATTGGCTATAAGAACCTTTTTCCCCAGTCCATGGACAAAGCGCCGCACCCCGTACAAGAAGTCCTCCCCCGATTCGCTCCGCACCCTCAGCTGCCCTGCAATATCATTGTACTGTACGATGGGCCCTGCGATCAGCTGTGGAAAAAGCGATACATATAACGCAAAATCCAGCAGGCTCTTCTCCGGCGGTGCGCCTCTGTAAACATCGACCACATAGGACATGGCCTGAAAAATGAAAAAGGATATGCCGATGGGCAGCGCTATCCTGGGCATCTGAAGCGCACCGGTTCCCTCCAGAGAGAAAAAACACTCCCAGAAGCTGCCCTCCAGCCCGCCCTGGGACACTGCCATGACCGTCTCCACCATGGCAATCAGCATGTTGAAATATTTGAAAAAGAACAGGAGAAGGATATTCAGAAGAATGATCACAGCCAGAAATCCCCTCCTGCTGCGGCCGCCAGAGCCGGACAGCAGGAGGGCTCCCCAAAAATTCAGCACAATGACTCCCAGCATGATCAGCACATACCAGACACCGCCCCATGCATAAAAGAAAATGCTGCAGACCAGAAGAAAGCAGTTCTTTCTCCGTATCCTCTTTTCTTCGGAAGAACAAGGCAGAAGGCCCAAAAGCGCATTCCCGGCAATCACAAAGGGAAAAAATATCCATAAAAATACCATTGAGCTGAAAAGCATCTCGGTTCCTCCTGCAGAGATCAGTACCTCAGAATTCTTTCAGGACACTTATGATTCCCGCTGCCCGTAATAAGCATTTGCTCCATGCTTCCTATAGTAGTGCTTGTCCTGCAGCTCCTGCGGCGCCGGCTGGACATGATGGTTGATCTGTTCTGTACGATAGGCCATCTTCGCCACCTCCTCCAGAACCACGGCGTTGTGCACGGCCTCCTTTGCGTCCTTTCCCCATGTGAAGGGGCCATGGTTCTTGCAGAGCACTGCCGGAACGGACACGGGATCCTTGCACAGCCTGCGGAACTCCTCCACGATCAGATGCCCCGTATTCTCCTCGTAGGCCTCTGCGATCTCGTCCGCATTCAGGCACCTGACGCAGGGAACCTCCCCGTAGATATAATCCGCATGGGTAGTGCCGTAGCAGGGAATGGACCGCCCCGCCTGCGCCCAGCTGGTGGCATAGGAGGAATGGGTGTGCACGATGCCCCCGATCTCCAGAAACGCCTTATAAAGCTGTATATGGGTGGCCGTATCCGAAGAGGGACTGTAGCGCCCCTCCACCTTCCTGCCTTCCAGATCCACCACCACCATGTCCTCCGGCGTGAGGGCATCATACTCCACGCCGCTGGGCTTGATGACAAAGAGTCCCTTCTCCCTGTCGATGGCGCTGACATTGCCCCACGTAAAGGTCACAAGACCATATTTCGGCAGCTCCTGATTGGCTGCGCACACTGCTTTTTTCAATTCCTCTAACATGATTTTTCTTCTCTGCCTTTCTTTTATAATCTATTTTGTAATCTTTTTTGTAATCCTTCTTTTATCATCTTTTTTATATTCCCTCTGTTCCAGCCGAACCGCTCGGCACCCGCCTATACCAGGCCCGCCACCGCAGCCTTCTCCGCAGGCAGGGTGCTCTTGTACTTCTCGATGAACGCATCGAAGCCCGCCACGTCCTCCGGCTTGGGCCCTATGGTGGTTCCCGTCTGTCCGGCGAAGATCCTGCGGCTCAGGTAATCCGGCAGCTCCTCACCGTCCTCCTTCTCCCACAGATAGGCCGCCAGTACCGCCATGCCCCATGCGCCGCCCTCGCTGGCGGTGTCCATCACCGTCACCGGCGCATTCATGGCCGCAGCCATCAGCTGCTGTCCCACCACGGGCGTCTTGAACAGCCCGCCGTGTCCCGTCAGGGAATCCACCTTCACATGCTCCTCCTTCATCAGGATGTCGTTTCCTATCTTCAGGGCGGCCATTGCGCTGTAGAGATGGCTGCGCATGAAGTTCGCCAGCGTGAACCGGGCATCGGGGGTGCGGACGAACAGCGGCCTGCCCTCGTTGAGGCCGGTAACCGGCTCTCCCGAGAAATAATTGTACGCCATGAGCCCGCCACAGTCGGGGTCGGCCAGAAGGGCCTCCCTGTACAGCGTGCCGAACAGCTCGTTCCTGTCCGGCTTCAGCCCGAACTTCTCTCCGAACTCCCCGAAAAGGTTCACCCATGCGTTCAGGTCGGAGGTGCAGTTGTTGCAGTGGACCATGGCAACGGGCTTCCCGTCAGGGGTAGTCACCATGTCGATCTCCTCATGCACCTTGGACAGCGATTTTTCCGTGACTACCATGGAAAAGATGGAGGTTCCTGCGGAAATATTGCCCGTTCTCACCCTCACGCTGTTGGTGGCCGTCATGCCCGTGCCTGCGTCGCCCTCCGGAGGGCACATGGGCACACCGGGCCGCAGCGTTCCGCTGGGATCCAGAAGCCTCGCCCCCTCCGCAGTCAGTGTCCCCGCCTTTTCCCCTGCCCTCAGGACTCTTGGCAGAATGTCCTTCAAGGTCCAGCCATAGCCCTTCTCAGCCACCAGCCGGTCGAACTGCTCCGTCATTCTCCCGTCATAATCGCAGATCCTGGAATCAATGGGGAACATGCCCGATGCCTCCCCTACGCCCATCACCCTCTCCCCGGACAGCTTCCAGTGGATATAGCCCGCCAGCGTGGTCAGGTAATCAATGTCCTTCACATGCTCCTCCCCCTTCAGAACCGCCTGATACAGATGGGCGATGCTCCACCGCTGGGGGATGTTGAAGCCGAACAGCTCCGTCAGTTTTCCGCAGGCCTCCTCGGTCATGGTATTGCGCCATGTGCGGAAGGGCACCAGCAGCTCTCCCGCCTTGTCAAAGGGCATATATCCGTGCATCATGCCGGAAAAGCCCATGGCGGCGAAGCCGGTGAGCTCCACCCCGTATTTTTCCCGCACATCTCTGGCCAGATCCTTGTAGCAGCCTCTCAGCCCCTCCCAGATATCCTCCTGACTATAGGTCCAGATATCGTTCTCCAGACGGTTCTCCCAGTCCCAGCATCCCTGTGCCACCGGCTGGTGACTTTCATCCACCAGTACCGCCTTGATACGGGTGGAGCCGAACTCCAGCCCGAAAACAGTTCTTCCTTCTGCGATCGCTTTCTTGATTTCCTCGCTCATGGTGCCTCCTCCGTTTTATGTTTACTCTCTTATCTGCCTCTCGCCGTATGCATCGGCGGCCCCTCCAGGCACGCCTCCCATACAAGCTTCTCGGACACGCTTCCCTTTATTCCCGCAAGCAGTGAGTCAAGTCGGCCTTGCTGACTTTATGCCGTTGCCTGCACGAGCATAAAGCCAATTCCTGATCGGCCTTGCGAATGCCACAAAGGTCAATACCCCGCAGCTTGCCGTAGGACATCGACTCATCGGATCGTCCTATTGTCGCTTTTCCCCTGCGAAGCGTCTCTCACATACATTTTCATCTATTCATCGTCATCCCAGTCGTCATCCCAGTCGCCGCCCCAGTCACCGTACTGGCTCGGGGCCTCCCCCTTGCTTCTGATCACCAGCGGCTGAGGCGTGCTCCCCTCCACGATTCTGAGAACCCTGCACTGAAATCTCCAGTCGTCCCCGAAGTCAAAGATGTACTTGAACTGCTTGTCCTTGTACAAGTTCACCTGACTCAGACGGTATCTCTCAGTGGAGCGCCCCTCCATCCCTTCCACATAGTAGCTGTCCCTGTCGCTCCAGGCCGCATTGTCCATAAAAAACCCATGGGCATGGTCGTCCACGAATCCAAAGGCATCCAGAATCGCCGCATGCAGCCCGAACAGGGTGCTGTCCTCGGAAATCTGTATATGACGGTAGCACCCGGTACCCAGGGACACACTGATCACATAGGACTTATCCGCAGGCATGGGCCTAATGTTGCTGGATATCACCTTTGAGACAGGAGCCTCCCTCTCCTCCAGCATGCAGAATATCTGCTGCAGCCTCTCATCTATCTCCGCAGGCAGCATGTCCTGATCCATCAGCCCCTTGAGCTGTTTCAGGACATCCTGCGGCAGATTCTCCAGCTGCTCCTCCTCCATGTCCAGAATGGCGTCCAGCATGTCCACAAAGTCCTCCAGCTCCTCCTCGCCGCTCCTGCTGACCCGGTCTAAAAGCACCTCCTCCACCTCGTCAAGCATCTCCAGATCCTCGTCTATGCTGAGAGCGATTCCCAGCTTTCCGCACAGATCCTCCGCAAAGGCATAGGTGCGCTCATCCCGAGCCCGGATCTCCTTGGGACAGACCTTCTGCTTCAGCAGTCCCTCTATAAAGGCATCCACCAGCTCCTCCGGATTATCCTCATAGTCCCGCACGGAGGGCAGCGGCAGAAGATATCCCGTGGCAGAGTTCACCGCCAGCAGAAACACCGGAAAAAACGGGACTTCGTCTTCGTCGTTTCGGACCGGCCGGGGAAAGCGTATGATGCCGCATTCCCAGATCCCCGATTTTCTGATCTTCTTCAGCTTTGCCACACCGATCTGATTGCCTGCCTTGGGCGCAGGTATCTCCTCCGGCTCCTCCGCCGGAAGCTGGGTCTTCGTCAGCACATACGCCCCATCGCGGCGCTCCAGCATAGGAACCTCCGTCTCTTCCTCATCGATGTCCGCCATGCCCAGCTCCTCCGGTGTCTTTCCCTCCAGAAACCCCGCCATGGCGATGGCGGCCTCCAGTGCCTGACACAGAAGCTCCTGCTCCTCATCGGTCTGTATGTACCAAGGGCAGAGATTCTTCTGGTATCTCGTGAACTGCGGGTACGCCCGCTTACCTGCCAGTCTGATATGATTGGCCCGGGCATACCGCCTCACCTCCTCCTGTTCCTCCTCGGACAGATCGTCCTTTCCCTCAAAGGAGCACTGCAGACAGTCCTGCTGCAGCACCTGCTCCTGAAAATCAAAGGGGAACATCAGAATTCTGTCCGCCTTGATCATGGCCCGGAAACTGTCCAGTCCCTTGTTCCCGACATACAGCCCCAGTGCGCAGTGCTGTCCTGCCGCTCCCATAATGCTGACATAGCCGATCCTGCCATCGGACAGCTTTACCGCAAAGAGCTCTGAATCCCAGATCTTTTCCCACAGCTTTTTCTTTTTGTACTCGAATGCAAGTCGATACAGTTCGTCAGATATCATGCTTTTCCCCCTGGCCCGTCAAGGCGGGCTTTCCTGCGGAAGCCTCCTGCCGCCCTCCGGCGGTATGCTCCCCTATAGCCGTCTTCATCCTGCTTCCATATACAATATACTACATCCGAACAATTTTGTCACTTTCTTTTGCATGATATCTTCCTAAAAACCAAAGAGCCTGACGGCCTACAGGGGAAACTGCAGCCCGCCTGCGCCTTCAAGCTCTCTTCAAAAAGTTTCGTTCAGAGAACCGCCTGTTCCTTGTCACCAGTACAGCTCCCAGTCCTTGCTCATTCTGGTCAGGGCTTCCATATAGAAATAATCCCCCCAGATATTGCACTCGTCCACTCCCCCCGGATTGCAGGTATTGTAGGGCGAGCGCTTGGAGTAGGTGGCATGGAGCACAAGACCGTTGGAGGTCTCCAAGTCCTTTACCGCATAATTATCGTAGAGGGACTTCATGATCCTGCCGGCCACCCTCCTATAATGGGCGGCCTCCTCCGGCTCCAGATATTTGCACATCTCCAGCATACCGCAGGCAGCGATGCCTGCGGAGGAGGAATCCCTCGGCTCGTCGGCCCCCTCCGAGAACTCCAGATCCCAGTAGGGCACCAGATCCTTTGGCAGATGGGTCAGGAAATACTCCGTCACGTTCCTGAACAGATCGATGTATTCCTTCCGCCCGGTGTACTTATAAGCCAGCGCCATGCCGTACACGCCCCAGGCCTGCCCTCTGGCCCATGCGGAGCCGTCCCGGTAGCCCTGACAGGTGGCGCCATGGTCAGGCGCACCGGTCTCCCTATTGAAGAAGAATGTGTGCCATGTGGAATAATCCTCCCTGACCACATTGGCCACCGCCGTGTGGATATGCTTTTCTGCGATCTCCCGGTATCTGCCCTCCCCCGTCTCCTCACTGGCCCAGTACAGCAGGGGGAGATTCAGCAGACAGTCTATGATCAGCCGATAATTCTCCGGCGCATTCATGGGCCCCCAGGCCTGAATGAACTCCCCTACGGGCTGGAACCTGCTCACCAGCTGGTCCGCCGCCTTCAGAGCCGCCTCCCGCCCCTCCCTGCTGCCGATGAGCTTATAGGCCGCCACGCAGGAGGGCGAATACAGAAAGCCCATGTCGTGATGATCCACGGCGATCTTATTGTCGATCCGGTTCAGGAAATCGTGTACCTGAACCTCCCCCGCATGCCGGAGCCTCTCGTCCCCGCAGTGCTCGTAGGCCAGCCAGATCTCCCCCGTCCAGAAGCCGCAGGTCCAGTCCCTGTTCTCCACCGGAGGATAGAAGCCGTCCGTGGAAAACGCATGCTGAAACTTGTCCGTGAACTCCGGCAGCACATGCAGGATCTGTCTGCAGGAAAAATCCAGCGCCGCCTTGATCTCCTCCCCGCTGATCTCAGGATATCCTTCAAATGTAACACCCATGCCCTTGCACCTCTTTCTTATTTATAGTACCGTCTCTCCTCTTCAGCGCCCATCCCCGGGAAAGAAAATCCGTCTGCCTATTGCGCAGCCGCATTTTCCTTCCGGGCGCTTCCGCTACGAGACTGTTTATAGTACCGTCTCTCCTCTTCAGCGCCCATCCCCGGGAAAGAAAATCCGTCTGCCTATTACGCAGCCGCATTTTCCTTCCGGGCGCTTCCGCTACGAGACTGTTTGTAGTACCGTCTCTCCTCTTCAGCAGCTTGTTTTTTCTTCAGCCCCTGCCGTACACCTCTATCTGGGTCAGGGCCGGGAAAGGCGAAGGGTCATCCGCCTTGATCAGGTCGCAGAGCTCCACCCACTCCGTCTCCCGCTCCGGAAATGTCAAAACCTGCGCCCTCGCCGTTTTCTGCAGCGGAAACGACTGCTCGCTGCCGTCGGAGAAGCGCAGGGTCGCCTGCACCCACCAGCTGTCATGGGGAAAATCGCTGCGGGTGTACAGCACCGCCTTGTCCGTCCTGACCTTTCTTCCGAATTCCACCCTCATGGCCGCATCCGCCTGCCTATTGATGCCCCAGGACTGGTAGGGCCACTGTCCATGGGAAAGGTTCGCCCGGACACCGTCTATGGCGTTCTTCGCCGCGAACACCGACTCTCCCCTTGTCTCCACGTTAGCCGTAGCATGAGGATAGCAGGGCACGTCCTTATGCTGATCCGCCGGGTTCAGTGCCAGATTGCGGTACGTCTCTATCTCCCCCGGCTCTGCCGTCCTCGCCCAGAGATAATGCCGCTCCCCGGAAAATACCTTGGGAGAATAGGAAATCCGCTTCTCCCCGAAGGGAATGTCATAGGACACATCCCCCGTCACATAGACAAAGGCTGCTCCCAGCCCGTCGTCCACCTGCAGGTATACATGCCGGTTCTTCTCGGACAGCGTCAGCTCGATCCTGTCCCCCTCCTGATAAGTGCGCATGCACACCAGATCCACGAAATCCTCCCCGCTGCTGACACAGATCGTATTTTGATCCCTGTCCAGCACCTTCAGTGACAATACTGCCATGACCAATCCCTTCCTCTCCTTGGCCGAAGGGCCTCCCGCCCTGCGCCATCTACCCTTATCCTACACCCCAATGCCGCCTATTGTCAACACGCCCATGTCGCCCCATTTACACACTTACCCATTTTATTTTTCTCTCATTACATTTTGTCTCATCACATTCATACTCATTATATTCCCATTTCATCACATTTCCATCTTACCACATTCACGTCTCATCATATTCCTGTCTTATCTCATTTTTTATTTTGGGTGTCAGGCCCCGGGGGGCCGGCGGCTTGTGAGGAACCTCACGGAATGTGGAGGGGAGACCTGGGCGAGTCGCATCCAATGATGCGGCTCGCCCATGCCAGGGCTCCCCGGAACGCCATGGAGTGACCGAACAAGGCGCCGGACCCCCGGGGCCGTCCCGGCATCCCAAGAGCCCCCTTTCAAGCACTCCCAGGTCACCCAAGCCCAAGCACCGGCGTCCCCCACCTACCCCTTCAGCCCCGTAGAGGCCACGCCCTCCACGAAATACTTCTGCAGCACCAAAAACACGATCAGCACGGGAATCAGCGACAGCACCGACCCGGCCATGATCAGACCATAGTCCGAGGAATACTGACTGATGAACATCTTCAGTCCCAGCTGTATGGTCTTCTTCTCCTGAGACTTCAAATAGATCAACGGTCCCAGATAATCGTTCCACGTAGCCACGAAGGTGAAGATCGTCAGGGTTGACAGCGCCGGCTTTGACAAGGGCAGCATGATCTTCGCATATATCTTATACTCGCTCATGCCGTCGATCCTCGCCGCCTCGCAGAGATCGTCCGGGATGCCCTCATAAAACTGCTTCATCATGAACACGCCGAAGGCGGAGAAGGCCTGCAGGCAGATAATGGCAAGCAGCTTGTCGTTCAGCCCCATTTTCCGCATCATGATGAACTGAGGCACCATGTACACCTGCCACGGCATGGCTATGGTGGCGATATAGGCCAGAAACAGCCCGTTCTTGTGGCGGAAATGCAGCTTGGCAAAGGAATAGGCGGCAAAGCTGCTGGTCAGAAGCTGCAGCAGCGTAACCACGACGGTCAGGTAAACCGTGTTCCCCACGAACCTTCCGAAGGGAATCTTGGTCCAGATATCGGAATAGTTGCTCCATTTCGGGTTCTCCGGAATCCATACGAAGGGATTCATCTGAAAAACCTCCCTGTCGCTCTTGATGGACGCAGAAAGCATCCAGAGAAAGGGGATGATCATGATCAGTGCGATCAGAATCAATATTATATAGACCGCCGCCTTGCCGATGACGGCTTTTTTATGTGCAGATTTCATATGTCCTCCAATCTATTTTCACAGGAATCTCCCGGGCACGCCCCAACTATGCCTTCTCCTTCCTCGCCTGCCCCACGAACTGGATAATCGTCACCAGCAGCACCATCACGAACAGCACCATGGCCACTGCGCTGGAATATCCCAGATCCCAGTCCACAAAGGCCTTCTGGTATATGTAGTACACCAGAACCGTGGAAGAGGTGGTCAGCTCCCCGCTTCCGCCGCCGGCCAGCATGACGGCAATGTCATATACCTTGAAGCAGTTGATGGTCAGCATGACAACCACAAAAAAGGTCGTCGAACTGAGCTGGGGCCATGTCACATACCGGAACTTGTTCCATGTCCCTGCGCCGTCAAGGCTTGCCGCCTCATAGAGCTCCGCAGAGATCCCCTGCAGGCCTGCCAGATAGATGACCATGTAATATCCCATGTACTTCCACACGCTGAACAGAATCATGGAAACCAGCACCAGCCCGCCGGAGAACCATTGGGGCAGATCCTCCTGCGCCACATGGAACACATTGTACAGCAGGTTGTTGATAGGTCCCTTGGAAGGGTGGAAGAGCATTTTCCAGACAGCCGTGATTGCCACCAGAGAGGCTACATAGGGGAAGAAGGCGAAGGTCCGGAAGATCCCCCTGCCCTTCACCTTCTGGTTCAGCACGATGGCCAGCGCCAGAGAGGCTATCATGGTAAGGGGCACGGTGCCCACGCAGTAAATAATGGTGTTCTTCAGCGCCGCCTTGAAAAACACGTCGTCCCCCAGCTTCATGAAGTTCCCGATCCCTGCCCACTCAATAGGATTGCTGCCGTCCCACCTCAGAAAAGCAAGGCCGAAGGCAAAGACAATGGGAATCAGAGTGAACACACAGAAGCCGATAAAATTAGGTGCGATAAAGGAATACGCTACCAGGTCCCGCTTTGCCTCCCGGCTGAGCACCCTGCCTGATTTCAGCTTGTCGATCCTTCGGTTCAGATTGCCGATCTCACCGATCATTTTACGTTTTTTCCTGATATCGGCCTCCGTCCTCACGTCCGCTATCAGCTTGGTCAGCCGCCCCTGAAGACTGTCAAGCCTCTCCGCCTTCCGGGCCTCGTCCATTTTCGGCATATGATGATTCTCCTTTCCGGTATCCGCGGTCCGGGGCCCATAATCCGCCTTTCTCTGATCCGGGGCCTTTCCCGGGCCCCTTCCTCCGAAACGCACTCTCAGTACATAACCCCGCCTGCGGTCATAAAAAGGAGCCGCCATCGCTGACGGCCCCCTGCTTCACAGATCACTGGTTCAATATTTTCTGCACTTCCGTATTCATCGCTTCGATGCCCTCGTCCACGCTCATCTCACCTGCCATGATAGAGCCGTGGTATGAATCCAGCACGGAATTGATCTCGGATACGTTGGGCGCATAGGGCACCTCAAGGTACAGATTGGACACGCTCAGAGCCTCCTTGCTGGCCTCGTCCGCAGGGAATCCCTCCAGGCCTGCGATCATGTTCTTCACCTCGTCCGTCATGATCGCAGGGAAGTTGCCGCTGGAAGCCATGACCTTGGCGCCCTCCTCGCCGCTCACCCACTTCACGAACTCCCATGCCGCATCCGGGGTGTCACAGGCCGAGGTCACTGCCAGACCGGTGATGGTTCCCAGAGTGGAGCCGGCCTCCACGCCCTCTGCATGAGGATATTTCACGATGCCCCAGTTGCCGCAGAGCTCGGAGTCATATTCCCCGGTCTGCAGATTCGTGATCATGGTTGCGATGAACCAGGAGCCCATGTTCAGCATGGCTACGTCACCGCTGGAGAACGCCGCAGAATAATGCAGCCCTTCTGTCTTTAGGTCGCTGTACTTTCTTGCGACTCCGTCCTTCTCCTGATTCAGGACCATCTCGTAATAGGGCTTGAAGAAATCGTACTGTCCGTCCAGAATCGTGTGTTGTCCGTCCAGAACGCCGAACAGCTGAACTGCGCTTCTCCATGTATGATAGTGGGCTCCGTAGACCTGAGCGCCGAAGGTGGTGTCTGTCATCTTTCTGGCCAGCTCGTCATACTCCTCGAAGGTCATGTCGTTGGTAGGATAGGCCACCTTCTTTGCATCGAACAGATCCTTGTTATAGAACAGTACCCAGAAATCGTTTCTGAAAGGCAGCTCGTACAGCTTCCCGTCCACCACTACCTGGTCCGTGGCCCCTGCATACTTTTCAAGATCCACTCCGTCTTTCTTTATGTAGTCATCCAGTGCAAGAATCGTGTTCTTCTGGACAAGGGTGGCATAGCCGGGCACGTCCTTGATGGTGACCACGTCAAAATCCGTCCCCTCTCCTGAAAGCTCCGTGGCAAGCACTGTCATATAGTCGCTGGAGCCAAGATCCACCATCTCGATGGTCACGCCCTCATGAGTGGCCTCGTATTCCTTCTTGATATCGTTCCAGTACGCCGTGGTCTCCTGATCCCAGATGGCCCACTTCAATGTGACGGCCTCGCCTGACCCACCCTGCTGGGAATCTCCTCCTGCCTCCGAGCCGGTTCCGGCCTCCGGACTTTTTTCTGCATCAGAGCCGGTCCCGGCCTCCGGGCTGCTTCCCGGGCCGTCTGTCTGGGCGTCGTCCCCGCATCCGGTCAGCAGCGAAGCTGCCATTGCGGCCGCAAGAACCATGCTGATTACTTTCTTTTTCATACCAAATCCTCCTTTTCGATTTCCTTTCGACATTTCATCAGACTGCTTTTCATCTGCTCTGTCCTTTGGTACATCTACAGTATAAGCCGGCAGGAAAAATAATGACATGGAAAAACTTATGATTCCATTCAAAATATTTTTACATTTTCGGCTCCATGGTGTAGAATGGAGTGGAACATATACTTTTTTTAGAGAAAATGTACAATTTTTATGTCCCTTGCCGGCACAGTCCCAAGGGGCTTCATTCCTCAGTGCATATAACGGAGCTGCATAAATGGTTACACATAGGCCTTCGCGTCTGGGCGGAATCCAAAAAAGAATATTGGCTATCACCATTTCCTGCCTGCTGGGCATGTGCGTCATCATTAGCTCCGTCAGCTTCTATATTTTTCGCACCTACCTGCAGCACAGTCTGATTCACGCTGCGGAGACCAATCTTCAGCTGCTCTCGGACAGCATCAATTCCGACATGGACCATGTCTACCAGCTCATCAGGTTCTGTCAGAACAGTCCCGACATCGCCAGCTATATCGCCGGCAACCCGGATCCCGGATCCGTCCTCTCCGTGACAACCTATGACAGGATGGCGGAGGAGCACAGCAACAACCCTGCGAAAAACTACATACCCCGTCTGGCAGTGATCACCAACGAGCATTTTCTTCAGGTAGTCAACGCTGTTTATTCTTCCACGGCCAACCTGTCGGAGGAAGCGCCCGAGCTGCCCTTTTTCAGCGAGCTTCTGGAATCCTCCGGCATCAGCTTCTCCGCCGGCTTCATCCGGGATCCCTTTTACAAGAACGGCAAGAACGTCCTCCTTGTGATTCGCCCCATCACCTATCCCTACAGTTCCGTTCAGGGCGGATACCTGCTGCTGGAGATCTCCTCCGAGCTGTTCACCCATGCGTTGGAGCGTTACGGCATTGCGGAGGACAGCAGTCTCTACCTCTCTATAGACGGACATCACTATCTTTATGAAGACGGCAGCCTTGCGGAGATCCGGCCCGACTATCAGATTGTAGAGGATCTCAGCTCTACCGCCATGATCAAGGACAGTCAGGTCAGCAGGATAACCGATAAAGAGGGCGAATATCGGATCGTGGTGACTGCACCCCTGAACATGTCCGGCTGCCATATCAGCCAGAGCATCTCCCGGCTGGAGCTTCAGAATCAGCAGCTGCTTCTGCTGTGCATACTGGGCGGCACGCTCGTCGGCATCATGGCCATCGGCATCCTTCTGATGTTCACCCTGAACAAGATGATCGCCCTTCCCGTGTACAAAATCCGCAGCAAGACCCTCCGGGTCGCTCAGGGAGATTTCAGCCGGGATCCCTCCATCGAATGGAACCACGAGCTGGGGGACATCGGAAAAAGCATCAACGATCTGGCGGAGAACGTCTTTCTCCTCATGCAGTCCCGGGTGGAGAGCGAGAAGCAAAAGAAGGATCTGGAATACAAGATGCTGCAGAGTCAGGTCAACCCCCATTTCCTCTACAATACCCTGAATTCCATCAAATGGATGGCATCCCTTCAGGGGGCCGCAGGAATCGCCGAGATGACCACCTCTCTGGCCAAGCTCCTGAAGAGCGTCTCCAAGGGAACCAGCCTGCGAGTGCCTCTGCGGGAGGAGCTGTCCCTGCTGCAGGATTATTTCACCATACAGAGCTACCGGTACGGCGGCACCGTCACCATGGACATCCATGTGGAGTCGGAGTCGATTCTGGACTGCCAGATCCTGAAGTTCACGCTGCAGCCCCTTGTGGAGAATGCCATTTTCCACGGCATCGAGCCCAAGGGAAGCGGCCACATCCTCATCTGCGCCATGCAGGAGGAGGCTGCCCCTTCTGGTTCGGCTTCCCCGGAGGATGCGACGGCCCCTCCCCTTCGGTGCATCCGCATCGACGTGACCGACGACGGGGTGGGCATGTCCCCGGAAAAGGCGGCAGACATCCTCCGCTCCGACAGGGACGGGGGCACTGATTTCTTCCGGGAGATCGGAGTCAGCAACGTCCATAGACGGCTGCAGTATGAATTCGGCGAACAGTACGGAATCACCATAGACAGCGAGGAAGGCAAGTACACCACCATGTCCGTACATATTCCCGCCCTATATGATAAAGAAGAAATGAACTCGCCGACGGATGAGGAGACGAATCATGATGAGAACGAATATGTATAAATTATTGATCGTGGACGATGAGCCTCTGGTTCAGGCAGGCATCAGATCCATGCTGAACTGGGCGGAACTGCATATAGAAGTGACAGGATCCGCCATGAACGGCCAGACTGCGCTGAAGCTCATCGAGGAGCAGTCTCCCGACATCGTCATCACAGACATCAAAATGCCGGTAATGAGCGGTCTGGAGCTGATCAAAAGCTGCCGGGAGCGCTACGGAAACGACAGACCCTGCTTCATCATCCTCACCAGTTACGAGGATTTTCACATGGTAAAGGAAGCCCTCACTTATCAGGTGACGGACTATCTGGTGAAGCTGGAGCTGACTCAGGAAAGTCTGCGGGAGGCCATGGAGCGGGTCCTGTCCCGCATCCGGCAGACGGAAGGGCCCATTGCGCATCCCAGAGGCATGGAATATCTCTTTTATGACAAATTCTTTATCCGCCTGCTGAACAGTCTGTTCGAGTCGGAAGAGCAGTTCCTGCTCCAGACAAAGGAACTGAATCTTGACTTCCACTACAAAAGCTATGTATGCTGCCACGGGGAGATATCAGGCAGGCAGGCGGCCTCCCTTCCCACGGAAAAGCAGCTGGCTCTGTTCGCAGCCTCCATGCAGCTGCTGAAGGAGCTGGCGTCAAAATACTGCCCTATATACGGCCTCTCTCTTGACACGAGACATTTTGCCCTGATCTTCTGTTTTGAGGACAGCGCCTCCGAGGAGGAGTCTCTCCTCGCTTTGATTGAAAATGCCCTTAAGGGCATCCGGGAATCCCTGACGAAATATTACAACGTGTCCCTGCAGTGCGGTATCGGCAATCAGGTAGGCTCTCCTCTTGAGGTCTGCGATTCCTATCAGCATTCCAGGCAGGCCAGCCAGAACGCAGGGGAAGCCTGCCCCATCATGCGTTACGACAATCTCCGGCTGCAGAAAAGCCATACCTCCTTTAATATCAGCCTGTTCAAGGACGATCTTACCAGAGCCTTCGAAGAATATGACGGAGAAGTCCTCAGCCGGACGCTGGACCAGCTCTGCGAGCTGTTTCTGGCCCACCCGAACCATTTTCTGCAGGCAATGGACGGCGCCTGCAACATTTTATATCTTTCCATCTCTCTGCTGCAGGACGGGGAGCAGACTGTCTCGGACTTTTTTCGGGATTCCCCGGACGGCTACTGCTCCATCTACAGACAGTCCACCGTGGAGCAGGTGGTAAGCTGGCTGCGGTATTTCCAGCGCCAGCTGTGCCTTCTATTTGAGAGCCGCAGAAAAGATTATAAAAACCACATAGTCATGAATGTGAAAAAATATATTCAGGAAAATCTGACCAAACGGCTGAGCCTCAATCAGGTGGCCGCCGTGTTCGGCATCAGCCCGAGCTACTTAAGCCAGCTGTTCGGCAAGTACAATGATCTTGGCTTCTCGGAATATATCAACACCTGCAAGATCAACGAAAGCAAGCGTCTCTTAGAAGACGGCAGCCTCAAAATTTATGAGATTGCAGATATGCTCGGCTTTGAGAGCCCCTTCTACTTCTCAAAGGTATTCAAGAAGGTGGAAGGGATCTCCCCTACCGAATACACCGCCAGAGGCTTTTCTTAAAGAGGCGCATATCCCCAAATCGGCCTCAGAAGGCTAATGTTTTGAATTCCGCTACAGATAAGTAAATGATGAGATTGCCCGCTGAAGCGGGCAGGGAGGTGTCATATGGAAATGTATTTCAGACAGCAGGCAGAAGCCTTTTTGAACAGAAAAGAGCCCCTTCGGCCCTTCCGCCCCTTTCCTCGGGCCCGGGAGCGGGAGAAATACGAGGCGCTCCCTGCCAGGCTGAGGAAAAAGCTCGTCGCCATGGGAGAAGAATGTCTGGGCTTTTCTTATCCCCCCATACGGGCAACGGATTTCATGGCCTTTCAGCGAAGGGGAAACAGAACCGACTATGAGGATCTTTATTTCGAGAGACGGCATGCGCTGAACTCTCTCGTGGTGGCGGAATGCACCGAGGGCAGCGGACGCTTTCTCGACGATATCATCAACGGCATCTTTGCCCTCTGCGAGGAAAGCGCATGGCAGCTGCCCGCCCACAATTCTTATGAGCGGGACGCCGCCCAGAATATCCTTCCGGATGCCGCCCGCCCCATACTGGATCTGTTTGCCTGCGAGACGGGTGCCCAGTTGGCCTGTATCCACTATCTGCTGGAGGAGGAGCTGGACAAGGTGTGCCCCCACATAACAAAGCGGATCCGGAGGGAGCTGGAGACCCGTATTTTCCTGCCTTATCTGCAGGAGCATTTCTGGTGGATGGGGCGGGACGGGGAGCCCATGTGCAACTGGACGCCCTGGTGTACCCAGAACGTTCTGTTCGCCGTCTTCCTATGCGCCGCTTCCCACACCGCTCCCGCCTGCCTCACGGAACAGTCGGGAGAGAACTGCCGGACCGTGCTGAAAAAAGCCGCCGCCAGCTGTGACTGTTTCCTGAAGGATTACGGGGAAGACGGCTGCTGCGACGAAGGCGCCCAGTATTACCGCCATGCAGGGCTGTGTCTGGACGGGGCCGCAGAGGTGCTGAACCGGGTGACGGGAGGCGCCTTCGCCAGGCTGCTGTTGTCTGACAAGATCAGGAACATGGCCGCATATATTTTTAACGTGCATGTAGAGGATAAGTATTATTTCAACTTTTCCGACTGCTCCCCCATCGCCGGCCGGGCAGGAGTGCGGGAATATCTATTCGGAAAGCGCACCGGTCAGCCCTCTCTCATGCAGTTTGCCGCAGAGGATTTCCGGGCGGCCGGAGAAGATATCTTTTCCGACGAATCCCACCGCCTGAATCTGTTCTACCGCATGCAGGCCGTCTTCTGTTACGAGGAGGTCATGACCTTCGATCCGGGGATCCGTCCGGAACACAAGGATATATACTATCCAAGCGTAGGATTGTTTCTTGTGCGGGACAGCTCCCTCTGTCTTGCGGTGAAGGCCGGGGACAATAACGACAGCCACAACCACAACGATACCGGCAGCATCACGCTTTACAAGAACGGCAGACCCGTTCTGGCGGACATCGGTGTGGAGAGCTATACCCAGAAGACCTTCTCCCCCCGCAGGTATGAGATCTGGACCATGCAGTCCGGTTACCACAATCTTCCCGTCATAGAAGGGCTGGAGCAGCATGAGGGGGAAGCCTACTGCGCCAGGGACGTGGAGGTGCATCCGGCGTCTTCCACCATCTCCATGGAGCTGGCGGGGGCCTACCCCCTTGCCGAGGCAGGACATCCGGACATCAGCTATGTGAGAAAAGTGGCTTTCGACAAGGAGCACAGCCGCATCCTCCTCACCGACACCACCAACAGCCAAAACGTGGTTCTGAACTTCATCACCTATGACAGGCCAAAAATCACGGAGCCGGATTCGGATCCGGAAAGCGCAGCTTCGTCACGGCAGTCCTCCGGATTCCCTGCTCCCTTATCCCAGCCGGCCGGATTCGGCCCGGGCAGGCGTCATGCCCTAGAAATAGGAGATGCCCGCATGGATTACCAGGGTGCGGAGCTGATGGAGATAGAGACCCTGCCCATCACCGACAAGCGGCTGCAGACGGCATGGGACCATGATCTGTACCGAATCCGGCTGAGAATGACGGACAGAGTATTCCGGCTGAAAATATGCTGACGGAGGCCCGGATCTCCACGCCCTTAAAAAAAACTATTCTGCTGCGGCAGACAGAAAGGACCTGACATGACCTATACTTTATCCGATATCACATGGCTGTTTTTCCTCTATTCCTTCGCAGGCTGGTGCATTGAGGTATGTTATGCCGCCATCCGCCGCAGGCGATTCGTGAACCGGGGGTTCGTGAACAGCCCCATCTGTCCCATATACGGCTTCGGCTCCACGCTTTTCTGCATTTTCCTGCCGGAGCTGACGGAAAGGCCCTTCTTCCTCTTTCTGGGAGGCATGCTGCTGGCCTCCGTGCTGGAGTATTCCACAGGCATGCTCATGGAGAAGATCTTCCGCAAAAAGCTCTGGGATTATTCCGGCATACGCCTGAATCTGGGAGGCTATGTCTGTGCCCGCTACGCCCTGCTCTGGGGGGCTCTGGCTCTGCTGACCATGCTGGCGGCCAATCCCCTGCTCTGCGGGCTGTTCCGGATGATTCCCGCCCCGTTGACGCTGGCAGTCCAGTGGGCCGCCTCCCTTCTGCTGCTCTTGGACTTCATCACCACCGCCATGGCCGTCCTGAACATGAAAATTACTGCCAGACGGCTCTCCCAGCTCTCCGAAGGAATGCGCCAGACCTCCAGGCTGCTGGAGAACAAGCTGACCGTCAGCGTCCAGAAGCGTATGCAGAAGTCCTTCCCCTCCATCGACAGGGAGGAGCTGGTGGCTGACGCAAAGGCCCGGTCGGAAAAATCCAAGACAAAAACAAAAGTCTTTGCGGAGGGCTGCAGCTTCTACAAGCTTGTATCCCTCTTCTTCCTGGGCGCTTTTCTGGGGGATATCACGGAAACCGTCTTCTGCCTTATCACCATGGGAAGGCTCATGAGCAGAAGCAGCGTGGTCTATGGCCCCTTCAGCATCGTCTGGGGACTGGGCTGCGCCCTGCTGACCCTCTTCCTCTACCGCTACCGCAACAAGAGCGACAGATACATATTTATAGCCGGGACCCTATTGGGCGGCGCTTATGAATATGTGTGCAGCGTTTTCACGGAGCTGGTGTTCGGCACCGTGTTCTGGGACTACAGCGGATTTGCCTTCAATCTGGGCGGCCGCATCAATCTGCTGTACTGCTTTTTCTGGGGCATCGCCGCAGTGGTCTGGCTGAAGCTGATCTATCCCTTTCTGTCACGGCTGATTGAGAAGCTTCCTATAAAAACCGGCAGGATTCTGTGCAATTTCCTGATTGTGTTCATGGTCTTCAACATGATCATCTCCTCTTTGGCCCTGGCCCGGTACACGGAGCGCCAGAACGCCCCGGAGGGACTGGCGGCCCAGAATCCCCTGGAGGAATTTCTGGACTCCCGCTTCACGGACGAGCGGATGGAGCGGATCTATCCCAACGCCAAGCTGGTGGAATAGCTGTCTAAAAGCAATTTTTGGAGAATAGGCCGTTACTGCTATATTGTCACATATTTCAAGTGCAAATCCGTATTCGGGCCCTCATTATGCAGAATGCCCTCTCTTGTCACAGGGCATTCTGCATCTGAAAGAATATCCCCTTCAACATCATCAGACATACACCGCCTCATTCACATATCCCACGGTACATCTCCGGCCGTCTATCCCGGAACAGACCCCAGCTGAAGCGCATATCTTCTATCGATGCCAGTTCGAAGGTATGTACAAGCACCTCCTCCTGCGTCCTGCCGCCCTCCTTCAGAAGGGCCCCGGTCTCGTCGGTGATGAAGGAAGAGCCGTAAAAGATCAGAGAGGAGGCCTGTCCGTTATTCCCATGGCAGGGCTCCACCCGCTCCTCCCCGATGCGGTTGGCCGCTATGACGGGCACCACGTTGGCGGCGGCGTGGCCCTGCATGCAGCGCCGCCAGTGGGGCATGCTGTCACACTCGATGATGGGCTCGGAGCCGATGGCGGTAGGGTAAAGCAGAAGCTGTGCTCCCTGCAGCACCATGCACCTTGCCGCCTCCGGGAACCACTGATCCCAGCAGATGCCCACGCCGATGCGCCCGTATGCCGTATCCCAGACCCGAAAGCCCGTGTTGCCCGGCGTAAAATAGAACTTCTCCTGATAGAAATGGTCGTCCGGGATATGGGTCTTGCGGTACACCCCCAGAATCCGGCCATCCGCATCAATGACGGCCACCGAATTATAGGTCACGTTTCCTTCCCGCTCAAAGAAGCTCACCGGCAGTACCACCTTCAGATCCTCTGCAGTCCTGCGCAGCCGCCCCACTGCCGGATTCTCCTCCAGAGGCAGGGCAAGCTTGTAGGAGTCATAGTTTCTCTCCTGGCAGAAATACCATGTCTCGAACAGCTCCGGCAGCAGGATGACCTGTGCCCCCCTAGCCGCCGCCTCCCTTACCATTTTTTCCGCCTTGTCCAGATTTTCCTCCCTATTGCCGCTGCAGCCCATCTGCACCGCCGCCACGGTTACATTTCGATTTTCCATGCCCGTTCCCGCCTTTCCAATGTCGGTCTTCCTTTTCGGTCTGCGTCCTGCGCCGAATAGCTGCCGGCCCCTTTGTAACTCCTGCATCTGCGCCGCCCTTCTTTCGGTCTGCGTCCTGCGCCGGACAGCTGTCTCTCCACGCCGCCCTATGCCCTATTGTCACTTCTTCACCCGCCGTTTTGCTTTCACCTGCGTCTGCCTGCCGGTATCTGTTGGGTGATGCAGTGGATATTCCCGCCTCCGATCAATATGTCTCTGGCATAGATCTGCACCACCCTCCTGTCCGGGAAAAGCTCCTGCAGGATATCCTTCGCCTTCTCGTCCGCCGGATCCCCGAAGCCCGGCATCACCACGCTCTTATTTGCAATGTAAAAATTCACATAGGACGCTGCCAGCCTCTCCCCCGGTATACGTGTGGGCTGATCCCAGCAGGCGTCCAGTCCACGGCACTCCTCCTCGGTGACAGTCACTGGTTTAGGAAGGGGCAGCTTATGTACCCTGATGTGCCTGCCCTTGGCATCTGTGGCATTCCCCAGATATTCCAGACAAGCCTCGGACATGGCATACTGCACATCACTTTCTTCCTCGGTCCAGGCCAGCACCGCCTCCCCCGGCCGGACGAAGGCACAGATATTGTCTATATGCTCATTGGTCTCGTCATGGTAGATACCGCAGGGAAGCCAGAGTACCTTGTCTGCGCCCAAGTATCCCTTAAGCACCGTTTCGATCTCTTCCTTGGTCAGACGGGGATTCCTGCCTCCGCTCAGCAGACAGCTCTCCGTCACCATGCAGGTGCCCTCTCCGTCCACATGGACCGATCCGCCCTCCAAAATAAAGTCTCTCTTGTCATACACATCCACATTCAACAGGTCGCAGAGCTTTCTGGCCATCTGGTTGTCCTTGTCCCATGGAAAATAAAGCCCGTCATAAAGGCCTCCCCATGCATTGAAGCCCCAGTCGATGCCCCTGATCTCTCCGGCAGCGTTCCTCACAAAGGTGGGGGCATAGTCTCTCGCCCATGCATCATTGCTGGACATCTCCACTACCCGGATATGGGGCGGCAGCGCTGCCCTTGCATTGTCGTACTGGGCCCCGCTGGCGCACACCGTCACCTGCTCCGACTCCCCTATGGCCTCCGCCACCTGCACGAAGGCCCGCCTTGCGGCGTAGCCTCCATACTGCCAAGAGTCAGGCCGCTCCGGAAATATCATGATACAGCCCTCATGGGGCTCAAACTCCCCGGGCATATAAAAGCCGTCCCGGGACGGCACAGAATTTCTGATGATCCTCACGAATCCTCTTCCTCCGTTTTTTCATACGATTGCTGTTGTGCGATTATTATTGCCGTTGTGCGATTATTGCGGTTCCACGATTTTTATTGCCGTTCTCCCATTATTATTGCGGTTCCACGATTTTTATTGCCGTTCTCCCATTACTATTGCGGTTCCATGGTTATTATTGCTGTTCCACAATTTTTATTGCCGTTCTGTGATTTCCTTGTCTCAATAACTATTATAACAGTCCGGCGCAGACTGACAAGCCCTTTATGCGATCCACGTCCCGGATCTTATTGTGCCTCATGATATCCTTCAGCTGAACAGAGCTTCTCTCTTATGAATGTTCTGTATGTTATAGTAATGAGCCGTACCGGGCTTCTATATTCAAATGCATCAACTGCAATAATCGGCGCATAAATTGACGCATGCGCCATTCCAGCAGAACGCAAAGCGGCACAGCCATTAGCCATGCCGTTTTGCTTCTGCCGTCGCTTATTAACCACGCCCTATTTTCGTCTAAAATACTGATAAATACAGCGTTCCTGCTCTTGCCGATCCTTCCTGCTCTCGCCGGGCCTCTCGCTTCTGCCGATCCTTTTGTCAGAACATCCGCCTGATGGTCATAGGCTCGGCAAAATCCGCCTCCGAAACGCATATGCCGTTCTGCGTATCCGCATGAACGATCCGATTGCCGCCGATGTACACCGCAACATGGGAGGGATCCTCATAAAAAATCAGGTCGCCGGGCCGGGCAGCCTCCAGGCCATCCACCTCTGCGCCATAATCCTTCTGCTGGGCAGCGGCATGGGGCAGGCTGATCCCGAAATGCCCGTATACGCCCTTGGTGAAACCGGAGCTGTCACAGCCCTCCGTCAGGCTCTCACCGCCCCACACATAGGGATTTCCTAAGAACTGCAGCGCATATTCCGCCGCCTCGGCCCCCTTCTCATTGCCGTTCTCCGCCTCAACGGTGAAGCCGTCCTCCAGCTGCGTCTTTACAGTGTCCTTCCCCAGTACGGACCCTCCGGGCTTCAGCCCCAGCTCCGCAAGATACTCCCCGGCCTTTTCCGGGTCCGCCTTCCCAGCATCCACCGGAAGCCTGAAAAGGGCATTCAGCCCCTGATAGGCAGGATTTCTGGTGATCCTTCCCGTTTCCCCGTCAAAGGAATAAGCTCTGTTATCATAAAAGGAATGCTCCCCTATGACGCAGAGATACAGTTCATGATCCGCAAAAATCTCCACGTTGTCGCACTCCAGCAGACGATATACCACACCGTCCAGCAGCATCTCGGAATAATTGCCCCGCATGGACGCTGCATTATAGACTGCCGGATCATATCCCCCGATCAACGGTGAGACAAAGAAATCCCTTCCGGTGTCCTCCTCCCCCGGTTCTGCAAAATCCGGCATGGGAGCGCCGTCAGAACGGGCTATGGCCACCATGGCGTAGGTTCTGTCCGACCGGACCACACCCTCATTGATGCGGACCCGCTTCGACAGATTCTCTCCAGAAGCAATGCCCATCAGTGTCACATTGTACCCTCCATAGCTCTGGGTCTCATTGATCACGGTGGCGCAGTCGCTGCCAAAAGCTTCCACCAGCGCCATGTCCCCCAGCTCCTCCACCGCCCCGTTCAGGGTCAGATATCGGTAAGCCCCATAGGCGGTAAGGGAACCTGCTCCCACCATTATGGCCACCCCAAGCGCCACCGCCGGCAGCCTTCTCATTTTCCTGTTGTCCATCCCTCTTTTTTCCACCCTGTTCCTTTCTGTTTCCATTCTGTTTCTTTTCATTTTTACACCCCCGTGCCCGCCTCCGGGCACCAATTTCAATATTTGCCCCTTGATGCCGGACCTCCAGATCTGGCATCGGAAGTTTACCTTCCCGGCCAGTCTGCCCCGGCAGTTTTTCTCCTGCAGCGTTTCATTTCGCCGCAGCAAATCACGTCCTGCAGCGCTCCCGTCAACCGCAGAATTCAGAATCTGTTGATTCAGCCGGTCATCCGGCTCCTCCGCCGGAACAAGGGCACGTCTTAACAAGAGCTCCAGCTCATCCATTTCTTCAGATTCCCTGCCAAATTCCTTACCCATAAAAGTCACTCTCCAATTCATTTTTCAGGATTTTCCTTGCCTTGTGCAGCCTGCTCAGTACCGTTCCCGGAGGAATCCCTATAATCCGGGCAATTTCCTTCGCAGGCAGCTCCTCCATATAATAGAGCAGCACCACTGTCCGAAGCCGCTCCGGCAGTCTCGCCACCGCAGAAGTCACGGCCAGCCTCTCTTCCATGGCCAGCATCTTTTCCTCGCAGGATGCCGCCTGCTCCTTGCCGGACAGCTGTGATTCCAGATCCTTCTCCTCCATCAGAGGACACAGATCTGCGATCCGCCTTCTCCACGCATATTTCCGTTTTCGGTTCTTCCAAAGACGCAGGGCCACGGACAGCAGCCAGCTCTTGGGATTGCTTTGAAAATCGATTTTCCACTCCAGCTCCACGGCTTTCAGGAAGGTGTCCTGATAGAGATCCTCCGCCTCTTGCCTATCGCAGGCAAGGTGCCTGCAGAATGAGTAGATATCTTTCCCGTACTCATTGATGCATGCCTCCAGTTCTCGCTTTTCCATTCCTTTCCCCACTTCTCTAGACGTCTGTTGAAGCAGCAATTTTTTGCCCTTCAATGAGACATTGTAATAACCCTTTCAGGGATTCACGGTTTCTGAAAGTTTTTCAGTTTTATTCAATGAAATAATTCAATCACACACATAATTCAATCATATAGCTGCGGGGCATTGACCCTTGCGGCATTCCCAAAGCCAATTAAGAATCGGCTTCATGCTCATGCAGGCACCGGCATAAAATCGGTGAATCCGACTCGGCTCATTGCTCGCAGGAAAAAATTCGGGAGAGCTCATTGAAGAGGAAAAAGAAGGTTTTGTGTCGGACAAGCAGAAAGA